>NZ_VPAM01000015.1:0-85281 GCF_013419215.1 Acinetobacter sp. YH12096
CGACAATAGCAAGAGTGAACCACCTGATCCCTTCCCGAACTCAGAAGTGAAACCTCTTAGCGCTGATGGTAGTGTGGGGTTACCCATGTGAGAGTAAGTCATCGCCAGCTCATTATTCGAAACACCCTCTGACTAGTGCAGGGGGTGTTTTTTTATGTGTGGAAAAAAGATAAAAGGGGGCGATAATAAAGCGTTGGAAATCCAACGCTATAAATCGACCTAAAACGATAAAATTATCTTAACTGACGTCGTGCATGCTTTAATGCAGTTCTTAACCCTTCTTCTAAAGTTGGATGATAAAAGGGTTTATTTAAAATTTCATGAATGGTTCGTTCTTCTGAAATCATCCAGGCTAACATAAGCCAATGACTGCATAATTTGAATTGTGGGCGGGTATCCAACGAATATCATGGTCCATTCTGACCAAGGCTCACAGCACTGTAGTCGTGATTTTAGAGCGCTATTATTGATGAATAACTGCATCCAAAGCATGTCTAGACGAGGCCTTGCGCAGTATATTGCTCATGGGATAATGCAGTAACAGAAAGCTTCTTTCACACATTTAAAGGTCATGTGGTACATGGCAGTGTATTTTTGACCCGAAAAGAAGCCAATGTTGTCTTGTTTGACTATATTGAGATTTACTACAATCGAGTGAGAAGGCACTCTGCAAATGGTTGGTTAAGCCCAGAAGCCTTTGAGCAGAAATATTTTAAGAATTTAGAGGGATAGGTTGTCCACGATACTGCCTGGGATCATTATTTGGCTACCTTTATCGGGTAAATTTTATATTTAAAATATCAATATCCTAAATATTCGATTAAAAAAAACCTGCTTAAAAAGCAGGTCATAGATTTAGAGAAATGAAGTCAATTAAGCAAAAATATTACATGCTGCAGATGCCAAAATCCATAGAATCACCACTGCAACTACTGGCTCTACAATTTTTGACCAAGTCGGTACTTGTACTTCAGTTGTTACGTCTTCTTGTGTATGTTGTTGATTAACCATTTGATTGAACTCCTTCATTGATGCCTCTAATGATATCTCTTCTTGAAGATTTGGTTTAGAACCAAGGAGCTCTGTTAGGTTGTTTGTTGACCAAACCCAATCATCCGCTTGACCAGAAAGATGTTCAATTTGTCCGTTGAGTAATTCTCGAATACTTTGCGGTGAATGTGAGCCTGTATCATGAAGTTGTTTTAATTCATTTAATTGTAAATGAAAAACTTCTGTAGTTAGGTTTTCGAGTTCAGAGCGTTCTAATGTTGATGCATTTGAAGGGTTGGTGGTGAGATGACGTGAAACTTCCTGAATATAGAGTTCATCAGGCTGAGTAATTTCTTGATAAACCTTTTCACCATTAATGCGTAGCTGATGAATCAATTCACCTAAGGTTAAAGCATTAATTTCACGTAAATGTTGTCGTTTTTCTTCACGATTTAAATGACTTAAAAGCGTAGGCTTTTGAGATTCTATTTGTTCGACAAAATATTGTACTAAATCAAAAGCCATTATTCGCTTCCTTATTCTTTAATCGAGCAACCTTAAACCCGGTTTTTTCTTCGGTTGCTCTTGTTGTTCTTGGTCGTTTGATTTTAAAGCATTTTGATCATTCTGAATACCTTCATATTCTTGAGGATCGAAGAACATGCCTTGACCATTTTCACGTGCATAGATGCCTAGAACAGCAGAAAAGGGGATATAGAGGTTTTGCGAAACGCCACCAAAGCGTGCAGAGAAAGTAATCGTCTCATTACTCATGTGTAGCGCATGCGTTGCATGAGGTGCGATATTCAGGACAATTTGGCCATCTTGAATATATTGAACTGGCACCATCGTACCATTCTGTGTCGCATCGACAAGTAGGTAGGGGGTAAGTTGGTTTTCACAAATCCATTCATAAAGTGCCCGTGTTAAGTATGGACGTGTTGGAGTGAGTTGTAGTTCCTGTTCAGACATAATGCTTACTCGAATATTTATGGGAAATTAATTTTTTGCTAAAAGCTCGCTATAGCGATTTTTTTCCTGCAATGTCATCGATTTGATAAATGCAGGACGGCTAAAGATGCGTTGGCAATAGAGAAATATAGGGCGGCATTGCTGTTTGGGAAGCTCAATCCCCATGGCTTTTAGGCGCAGAAATACAGGTGCGAGCATACAGTCTAACATGCTAAATTGTTCAGACATAAAATAAGGATAATGCTGAAACAAGGGGGTTAGTGAAATGAGTGTATCACGTAATTGTTTTTGTGCTTTTTGTTTGGCTTTTTCATCGAGGGTATCGGGATGGCGAAGCATAATATCGGCAAGTCTTAACCAATCTTGTTCGAAGCGCCATACATATTGACGTTGCTCTGCACGAGGCATGGGTGCATCTGCATACAGTTTATTTTGACGATATCGGTCATCCAGATATTCGGCAATAATACTGCTTTTATAGAGTTTTAGGCCATTTTCAATCATCATCGGAAGTTGATTGTAGGGATTTAAACTTGCAAGATCTTCGTCTTCATCATCAGCAATAATTAAATTATGTTTGATTTGCTTCTCTGCAAGTACATAGCGTATCCAGTGTGAGCGAAAGTCATCCGCATGACTGTAAAGCGTAATCCCTTGAAGAGGTGCATTTTCGACTGACATAATCCGAGACGATGAGAAATGAATAAGATAGGATACTAAAATTAGACAGTAAAATCACGGGGACTTTAGCAATATCAATGCAGCTACAGTGAAAATTACAGTTTTGTTTTATTTGATTTTATCTGATAGCTTTTCATGTCATTCATTTACCTGATCGTCACCGCATGATGACCATTGCACTTGTACAAAAATTATTATTTTTAGCTGCTGTTATTTTTATGGGCATTGGCTTTTATACGGCACTCGCTGGAGGTTATGCCTCTGATTATGGAGCAGAGGATGATAGCCTAGAACAAAAAAGCAAAATGACCATCTGTACAATTACACTAACACTGTCGGTTATATGCTTAATTGCGAGTTTGAGTCTTTTTGTTTATCGGATCGTTATTCTATTTGCATCATCTTCATAAAAATTAAGACATAAAAAAACCTTGGCATAAGCCAAGGTTTTTTGTCCGATTCGGTAAACGAATTAACGTTTAGAGAATTGAGGACGTTTACGAGCTTTACGTAAACCAAGTTTCTTACGTTCAACTTCACGAGCATCACGAGTAACGAAACCAGCTTGACGAAGAGCAGGTTTAAGAGTTTCGTCAGAAGCAATCAATGCACGAGTAATACCGTGACGGATAGCGCCTGCTTGACCACCGATACCACCACCAGCAACAGTGATGTAAAGGTCATATTTCTCAGTAGCTTCTAAAAGCTCAAGTGGTTGGTTAACAACCATACGAGCAGTTTCACGACCGAAATATTGTTCTAAAGAACGGTTATTGATTACGAGTTTACCAGTACCAGCTGATAGGAAAACACGTGCAGTTGCGGTCTTACGGCGACCTGTACCATAGTTAGTAGCCATGTGCTGTATCCCTTAGATGTCCAAAACTTGTGGCTGTTGAGCAGTATGTGGATGCTCAGTACCAGCGTACACTTTCATTTTCTTGATCATTGCATAACCAAGAGGACCTTTTGGCAACATGCCTTTTACAGCACGTTCGAAGATTTCTTCTGGTTTGTGAGCAACTAATTTTTCGAAATTAGTTTCACGAATACCACCAGGGAAACCAGTGTGGCGATAATATTTCTTATCAAGTGATTTTTTACCAGTCACTTGAACTTGCTCAGCATTGATAACAACGATGTAGTCACCAGTGTCAACGTGAGGAGTATAAGAAGTTTTGTGCTTACCGCGTAAACGACGAGCGATTTCAGTCGCAAGGCGACCTAAAGTTTTGCCAGAAGCATCAACAACGTACCAGTCGTGTTGAACTTCAGCTGGCTTAGCGCTGAGAGTTTTCATTAAACCACTACCTATTATAGTTGGTTTGGACTATGGAAGCTGTCCAAACAAAAGGAGACGCGATTCTATACGAATACGTGAAGAATCACAAATGAAAATATAAAATTTCAAGCGCTGTATTGTAGTATATTTCTTCAGCAATAAACAGTAGATAATCCAGAAATTATAAAAAAAGCGGATGAAAGTAAATCATGTCGAATTCTAATCTGTTAAAAAACACATCTGAACCCTTATTTTGCGACATTGGTGGTATTTAATGGGCTTATGTAGCACCTTGATTTTAAGCCCAACTTTTTTGTATTTGGTATATTTGCATGGGGCGGATGGTGCGATCATCGTTTTGTTGATGATGCTCACTTTATTTTTCCTTAGTTATTTATTGGTTTATCTGTTTATCTGTTTATCTGTTTATCTGTTTATCTGTTTATCTGTTTATCTGTTTATCTGTTTATCTGTTTATCTGTTTATCTGTTTATCTGTTTATCTGTTTATCTGTTTATCTGTTTATCTGTTGATTGGATTATTGCTTGTGAGCGTTATGTCTTTTTGGTTGATAACGAAGTACCCGCAGCATGTGTCAGTCGTTCAGCGCGGCATTATGATTCTTATTTGCATTGATTTGGATCATTGACATTTTAGGTTTTGCTTTCGATTTCATTCCATACAATGTCGTACAACGCGCTTATTTTTGAGTTTTGTCAGGTATTTTTAGTCAATAAAATTAGGTCTGTCATGTGCATCACACAGTATAATAATGTTATTGCACACACAGGATAAACCCATGCTGCCTTTATATATCACGAGCGGTGAACCCGCAGGTATCGGACCTGATATTTGTTTGAGCTTAGCCAATCGAATAGATGAAAGGCCAATTGTGGTTCTTATTGATAAAGATTTGCTGCTCAAGCGCGCTCAACAATTAAAGCTCGAAGTTGAACTGATCGACTATGTTGGGCAGGATGAGTCGGCAGCTCTAGGTCAGCTTTATGTGGAACATGTACCTGTGACTAAACCAGTTATTGCAGGTCAGTTAGATGTGAATAATGCAGCTTATGTGTTGGAGCAATTACGACGTTCTGCAGATTATGCGATGTCAGGCAAAAGTGTTGGTGTTGCCACAGCGCCTGTGCAAAAGTCGATTATCAATGATGCTGGTATCCATTTCAGCGGACATACGGAGTTTTATCAAGAATTTGCAGGCGTTGAGCGTGTCGTGATGATGCTTGCTACAAAAACGCTCCGTGTCGCATTAGCAACAACACATTTACCGCTTCGTGATGTTGCAGATGCCATTACTCAAGAACGTTTGCATCAAGTCATTGATATTTTAATTCATGATTTAAAAACCAAATTTAAAAAAGATCATCCGCATATTTTGGTGTGCGGTCTAAACCCACATGCGGGTGAAGATGGCTATTTGGGCATGGAGGAGATTGAAGTGATTAATCCGGTGCTTGAGAGTTATCGCGCTCAAGGGGGGAATATGAGCCTGAGTCTACCTGCTGATACCTTATTTACACCTGAAAATTTAAAAGATGCAGATGCGGTTTTGGCGATGTATCACGATCAGGGTTTACCTGTGTTAAAATCGCAGGGATTTGGTGAAGCCATCAATATTACTTTGGGCTTACCGTTTATTCGTACTTCTGTCGATCATGGTACAGCACTCTCCCTCGCAGGTACTGGTCTTGCGAAAAGCTCAAGTTTACATGTAGCTGTGGACTTGGCGCTTGATTTAGCGCATCCATGATTTTGTCTTATTTACACGTTGGAAATGTCTATGTATCAAATTAATGCCTTAAACCCAAAAGATGAAGGGCATCACACGCGTAAGCGTTTTGGTCAAAACTTCTTACATGACCAACGTGTCATTGCCAAAATTGTACGTTCGGTAAATCCGCGTACTGGTGACAATATTGTCGAAATTGGTCCGGGTCTTGCTGCCCTCACATCGCCTTTAATTGGTGAGTGCGATGCTTTAACGGTGGTTGAGCTGGACCGTGACTTAGCCGCAGGTTTGCCGGGCCGTGTGCCACATCCTGAACGTTTAACCATTGTTGAAACTGACGCGTTAAAATACGACTTTACTGAATTATTCCAAGAAGGCCGTCCACTGCGTGTGGTTGGTAACTTACCGTATAACATCTCGACACCGCTGCTGTTCCATCTCTTGGAGTTTGGCGACAAAGTCAAAGACATGCACTTCATGCTGCAAAAAGAAGTTGTGGACCGTATTACCGCTTCACCGAATACTAAAGAATATGGCCGTTTATCGGTGATGATCCAATACTTCTGTAAACCGACGTTTTTATTTGAAGTGCCGCCGGGTTCATTTAATCCGCCGCCAAAAGTAACCTCTGCGGTATTCCGTTTAGAGCCTTATGCTATTAAACCGATTGTGGCGAAAGATGAAAAAGCGCTTGCGCGTTTGGTTTCACATGTCTTTACTCAGCGCCGTAAGACCTTGCGTAACAGCTTAAAAGGCATGCTGGTTGAAGATGGTTTTGAAAATGCAGGGGTTGATCCAATGGCGCGTCCGGAAACTCTAACACTTGCAGAATTTGTCGCATTAGCAGATCAAATGGTGGCTTAAATAATTATGACTCGCTCTATTCGCTATAACTATGTCATTGGTGATGTTCAAGGTTGTTTTGAAGCATTAAAAGCTTTACTGAAAGAGATCAAGTTTGATGCAGACCAAGATTTTATATGGTTGGCAGGTGATCTTGTTGCACGGGGTGAAAACTCGGTAGGTGCTTTGCGTTTCATCAAAAAATTAGTGGATAGTGAAGTTGCAGCGACGGTACTGGGCAATCATGATCTGACTTTACTGGCATGCGCTCGCGGTATTAAGGATATTAATCCTAAAGACAATATCGATGATGTGATTCACGCTTTAGAAAGTGATGATCTAATCGATTGGCTACGCAAGCAGCCGCTGTGTCTATTTCCGAATGAGCAAACCATTTTGACTCATGCGGGTATTCCTTTGAATTGGACTGCGCAACAAACCGCAGACTTGGCAAAAGAAGTAGAAGCGGTGATTGGTCATGACGACTTTGATGTGGTCGATGCGTTTCTTCAAGTGATGTATGGTAAAGAGCCGAACCTATGGTCGGATGATTTGTCTGGTCATGCACGCTTACGCTGTATTACCAACTATTTGACCCGCATGCGCTTAACCGATGCAGAAGGCCGTTTAGAGTTTAGTTTTAAAGATTCACTCGATGACCCTATGCCAAAGGGTTTTCAGCCATGGTTTGAGTTTGAGTCACAAGCAGCACAGACCCATCAAATCCTGTTTGGCCATTGGGCGGCTTTGCAAGGAAAAAGCATTTCAGCAAAAATCCAAAATGTGGATGGTGGATGTGTTTGGGGCAATCAGTTGATGGCCTATCGTTTAGAAGATCAGCGCATGTTTGCGGTCGATAATCCTGTAATGTAAGTATTTAAAATAAAAAAGCCGCATTGAAGCGGCTTTTTTATTGGTGTGAGGATTAGTCTAGACGAATCCAAGTTTGGTTACGACCAAGTACTGAAACACCAATACTTGCACGTAAAGTGAGACGTTTACCAGTGCTATTTAAACGAATTTTTGCATCATAAATTTTACCCGCCAATGGATCGATAACGCGACCTTTTTCATAATTATTGGTGCTATTTATTTGTTTTAAGCCTTTAATAATCTCCATGCCGAGAATCGGTTGGTTGGTATAAGGTGCAGGGCACTTATTGCAGTTTTTTTGTGGTGTATAGCCCGGACGTGGCGTAATTTTAATAATTTTACCGGTATATGTATTATTTGATTCTTTGTGAATCGAAATAATCGCTTTGGCAGCTCCTGTTTTATCGTCAATTTGTTGCCACGTGCCAGCAATGTCATTTGCAAATGCGACATTCATCAGACCCAATGTACATAGGCTGAATAATATTTTTTTAAACATAATCGCTTGTCCCCGAGAAGCGTGATTTATGAACATGTATGTTAGAAAGTTTACGAGAATAGTCAACTTTAATTTAAAAATAATTTGAAGATATTCGGAATAAGAAAAACCGCCATGTCGGCGGTTTTTTTACTTGTTTGAGGTTACTCTTGGCGAATCCAAGTTTGGCTACGACCAAGTGCAGAAACACCCATATAACCCCGTAAAGTTAGGCGTTTCCCACTGGCATTTAAACGGATTTTTGTGTCGTAAACTTTGCCTGAAAGAGGGTCAATAATACGGCCTTTGTCGTAGTTATTAGTGCCTTCAATATGTTTTAAACCTGTTAAGATATCAAGGCCTAAGATTGGCTTGTTTTTGTAGGGTGCAGGGCAGTTTACGCAGGTGTCGCGTGGTGTATAGCCCGGACGCGGCGTCACTTTGATGATTTTACCCACGAATGTGCCATTACTTTCTTTACGGATTTCAATAATGGCTTTCTGTGAACCTGTTTTATCATCAATTTGTTGCCAAGTTCCTGAAAGGTCTTGAGCAAAAGCTGAACCACTCATTACAGCAGCTAAGAATAAGAGGCTCACTTTTAATTTTTTCATCAGATATTCCCTGTAGGTGGTTCACCTATATCAAATCAATTTACTGAATAAATTTAAAATTTATTCAGCGCGAATCCATGTCTGTGTACGACCAATTGCGGAAATCCCCAGATATCCACGTAAATGTAAGCGCTTACCATTGGCAGAAATTTTGCCTTTTAAGCTGTAAATTTTGCCTGCTAAAGGATCAATAATTTTTCCTTGAGAGTAGGTATTTTCACTTTCAAGTTTTAGCCCCTTAAATACATCCATCCCTAAAATAGGCTGGTTGGTATAAGGTGCAGGGCAATTCACACATTTTTCCTTTGGTGTATAACCCGGACGTGGCGTCACTTTCACAATTTTGCCGGTATAGGTGTCTTTGGCATCTTTTCGAATTTCGATCAGTGCTTTAGGCGAACCGGTTTTATCGTCAATTTGTTGCCAAGTCCCTGTAAGATCTTGAGCATAGAGTGCAGAGCTTGTGACTACAGCACCAAATAATGCAGCCCATTTCAAACTTTTTTCGATCATATTAATAATCCTTTATCAATACACTTTGTGAGGGTTTATTGATCATACTAGGTAATATTTGAACTTAGAGCAACTACTCTAAGCCTAAATATTTACATTTTATTCGGGAAAGTTGACATGTTGCACAAAAGTGCCTTTACCAAAAATGTAACATCCACAGCACATCGTTCAATGTATTGTGGTGTACCCTAGAATTTATATTAAGTTTATTTTTTATACAAAACAATCATTTAAAAGTGATTGCTCAGTCACATATTTTGTAGATAGAGTATGAAAGTTGGCAACCAGATTGCTGTGAATACTGCATTTACCGCCATGCCAAATGCCGCATAGCGCCCAGCAATGCTGCCGCGCTGCCAAGCTTGAGCTGTGCCAATTGCATGTGCAGCAAGTCCTAAGGCGAGTCCTGATGCACGTTCATCATGAATATTTTTGAGTATGATGGGTGAAAATGCTGCACCAATCACCCCTGATAAAATCACAATCAAAATCACCAAAGGAATCGGGGAATGCAGTAGCGTAGCAATGTTGATGGCAATAGGGGTCGTCACAGCTCGTGTAGCGAAAGCCATAATGGTTGGATCAGACAGATGCAGTAAATAAGCCAGCCCCATAGGGAGGGCAACGGCACTGATACTGGCAAAGACTAAAATCCCGCCTACGGCTTTTAATGGTAAGTCATCGTAACGCATCGCTGCTAAAGGAATGGCTAGAGCCACCGTGACATAGCCGAGTAAGTTATTGAATAGTGGATTCACCTGTGTCATATAACTTTCATAGGAAATGCCAAACAGATAGAGCATACCAATGACGAAAAACATCCCAATCACAATCACGGGGATTTGCGGTAATTTTTTATTAATGGGTTTTGCGACAAGATAGGCGATCAGGGTAATGATGAATCCAGAGATGATTGAAAGCATGTTGATTCTCCTTATAGCCATTTCTTAGACATTTTTGCGTAGACCCACAGCGGTATGAGGGTGCTGACAAAGAGAACAATCAAAAACATTGGAATTTCATCACCTAAATGCATCATCATCAGCAATGAGCCTGCACTAATGGGTAAGAAGGCAAAGGCACTTTCTTTCATGATTTTATTATTGGTATCGACCAAACTGGCTGGAATTTTGTTGAATTTTCTCCAAAATGAAAGCACGATCAGCAAGCTAATCAGTCCGACGAGATTGCCTAATTCGGGGTGACTGAATTGCTTCATGACCCAGACCGCACCTTCACGGAAAAGAATAATTAATGCAAGAGTGCCTATCCAGGCTTTCCAGTCGATGCGCTTGATCCAGTCCATTTTTGTCTTTCGTTAAAATTATACAAATCAAGTTTTAACCGATTTAATCTTTAATTTCAAATTCTTCAAGAGGATGTTGGAATTGTTGCGCACGTGTTCCCAAAATTTCATCAATGGGTAAATGCGCCTGTTTAATCAGTTGTTCTAACTTATGTGGGGCAATGATGACATGCAAAATTAAGTTGCCTTGTTCATCATAACTTTCATTTTGGATCACATTGAGCGCATACAGTTGTGTTCTTAATTTACCATAAGCCGGTTTTAGATGGACTTCAAAGCTTTGAATTTGACCCATTAAGCATTCTTGAACCGCTTGGCGTAATAAGGGTAGACCTTTACCACTATGCGCTGAGACATAAACACGTTCCGGCTGATGAGGCTTGCCATAGATGATTTTAGGATCTTCACCACTGACATCAATTTTGTTATAAACGCGCAGAATCGGAACATCGACACCAATTTCTTTCAGTACTTTTTCGACAGCCTCGATTTGTTCCATCATGTCTGGACTGCTGGAGTCAATGACATGTAACAATAAGGTCGCCTCCAAGGTTTCTTCTAAGGTGGCTTTAAAGGACTCGACCAATGAGTGCGACAAATTACGCACAAAACCTACGGTATCAGCGAGCACTAAGTTGCCGATGCCATCCCAATGTAGACGGCGTAAGGTTGGATCAAGCGTCGCAAACAGTTGGTCTGCTGCATAGACATCGCTTTTTGCTAAATTATTAAATAAGGTCGATTTACCCGCATTGGTATAACCGACCAATGACACGGTCGGAACTGCGGCTTTTTGACGTGCCACACGACCTTGCATACGTGTTTGGCGGACTTTCTCAAGTTTTGCTTTGAGTTGTCCCATGCGGAGCTTGAGTAGACGACGGTCGGTTTCAAGCAGGGTTTCACCCGGTCCACGTAAGCCAATCCCGCCTTTTTGGCTATCGAGATCGCCGCGACTACGAATCAGTCGTGAAGCCATATGTTGTAATTGGGCCAACTCAACTTGCAATTTACCTTCATAGGTGCGTGCGCGTTGAGCAAAAATATCTAAGATTAATTCCGTGCGATCGACCACACGACATCGCATGATGCGTTCAAGATTACGTGCTTGGGCAGGGGTGAGGGCATGGTCAAAGATAACCAATTCTACTTCATGCTCTGCAACCACTTCTGCAATTTCTTCCGCCTTCCCTGAGCCAATAAATAATTTGGCATCAGGTTTAATACGCTGAGCATGCACATGTTGCAGAATATTGGCACCTGCAGATTGAGCTAATAAGTGGAATTCTTCGGCATCAAGGTCTGCGAGCATTTGTACTGCCACGCTGACTAAAATTACACGTTCACCGCTCGCTTGATGTTGATTTAAATTTTCCACTCAGCACACACTCCTGTTTAAAGATTCATTTTAGGCGAAAATGCAGTGCGAGGGTTAATCTAAGTGAGGGATTAATGGCTAAGTTCTGTATGTCGTGCTATTCAATTAGAGAAAGCTTCGAAAGCTCAGCGCCAATAAGAAAAGCACACTCACATATATCAATGAAAAACCAGCAATGGCTTTTAACGCTTGCCATGAAGAAATAGGGGGATTGTCTGAATATGAATGATTCATAATTTTAACCTTTAAAACCGATATAAAAATAATATTTGATTTTTAAAAACGATTAAAATGGGGAAATATTATCTTCGACTTCGGTTTTTATGATCAATGCAAAAAAACTGTCTTCGGTATATGATGATGAAAATTTACGCCAAATTGTGGCACCGTGTCCTTTCAGTGAACCGTTTATGAATCAACCTCAAATCGTCAATACACCGCAAATTAATGTGTTTTCAAAATTTTATTTGTATTGTAAAAAAGTCGGTGCAGCAGCTGTTGCCGTGACGCAGGGTTTTTATTTGGTTTATCGTCATCAATTGTATAAAGACCCGAATAACCCGCAAAATACCCGCTATGTGCAGTATTTTTGTCGCAAGTTATGCAAAGTATTTAATCTTGAAGTCAAAGTGCATGGTGAAATTCCACGTCAACCCGCCCTTTGGGTAAGTAATCATATTTCATGGTTAGACGTTGCAGTTTTGGGTTCAGGTGCACGTGTTTTCTTTTTGGCTAAAGCTGAAATTGAAAAATGGCCAGTATTCGGTAATTTGGCGAAAGGCGGTGGCACGTTATTTATTAAGCGTGGCTCTGGCGACTCGATTAAAATTAAAGAACAAATTACGGGCTTCTTAAAACAAGATACGCCGGTACTCTTTTTCCCAGAAGCCACGACTTCGGATGGCAGCAAAATTAAAAAAATTCATGGTCGTATTTTAGGTGCAGCGATTGAAGCCAAACGTCCAGTCCAAATTTGCTTAATTTGCTATGTGAATCAGGACGGTGAACTGGACAATATTGCGCCCTATGTCGGAGACATTAGCTTTGATCGACATGTCAAAAATGTCTTGGAAATGCCGAATGTCACCGCGCATCTGATGACATTGCCGGCAATTGATTCGGCAGGTCATACTGTTGAAAGCCTGACGCAAGAAGTACAGCAAAAAATGAATCAGGGATTAGCTGAGCTTCAAGCTAAAGTCCTTAAAGTGCCAGTTCCAGTTGAAGTTAAATAATTTAATGATACGCTGCAAGGGGATGCCTTTGCAGCACGATCCTTACATAAAGCCTTCGAGCGGCAACCAAGAGACAAATTTAACCCCCGCTTTTTGCCACCACTTGATTTTCGGTTCACGTGGATAAATACGCGTTTGACCATTTGACAGCTTAATTTTCCAATTGATCTGTTGGTCTGCATTGAGCACTAACTTATAGGCATATTTACTCAAATTTTCATCCATGGTGTAGTGGACGGCTTTGGCTAAGCGTGGGCTATTCAGTAATACCCCAATTTCAGTATTTAAATATGCTGAGCGAGGGTCAAAGTTAAATGAACCAATAAAAACTTGTTTTTCATCAATTGCCATCAGTTTGGCATGCAAGCTCGAACGGCTTAAACCTTTCAGACTAACTTTGGATTTTTCAGCGAGCTCTTTGGTATTGGTGTTGAGATTTTCTGCATCAGGTCTAGAGAGAAACTCATAGAGTTGAACGTCGTGTTCCAATAGATCCTGACGATATTTACTATAAAAAGCATGAACCAAAGGCACGTCATTGGCTTGGAATGAGTTAGTCAAGACTCTGACTTTCACGCCATCGGCACTGAGGTTTTTTAGGCGTTCCGCACCTTGTTTTTCTGGAACAAAGTAGGCTGAAACGATATCGACACTTTGCTCCGGTTTATCTAAACGGTTGAGCAGCTGAAAGTTGAGATGCTCTTCTTTTTTGGCCTTAGATTTGATTTTGCTCGGGGAGTCTTTGACCACTTCGGCTTTGACCCAGTCAAATTGGATTTTATTGTTGAGCCAGTCATCAAAGGCATGTGAACGGTTGGCTAAGTCCAAATAATTGACCACAGTGGCTTCTTGGTTATAGTCATCGAGTTGTTGTTTGAGACTGTCAAAGCGCAAGCTATAGTGGCGTGGATTGACCAATTGGCGTACTGGAAAGGCATAATCATCATTCCAATATTCATCAAAAGAATGAATGATTTCATCGGATGCCGCACCGACCAACATGACGTCGACATCGGAAAATTGATAATTATCACTGACGTTATAGTATTGGTTACTCATATTGCGACCACCAATCAGAGCAATTTGATTGTCTGCAATAAAGCTTTTGTTGTGCATACGGCGGTTGATGCGTTTTAGATCCAGCACCATATCGACAGGGCGGAAATGTCGGAAGCGGTAGGGATTATACAGTTTGACATCAATATTGGCATGTTGGTCGAGTGCCATATAAATGCCTTCCATTTTTTTGGCATTGTTGTCATCGACCAATAAACGAATTTTCACCCCACGATCTGCAGCTTTGATCATGGCATGTAGGGCCAAAGCACCAATTTTGTCGTTATCCCAAATATAGTATTGTAGATCTAAACTTTTTTCGGCTTTATTGATTAGCTCGATTCGAGCCGCTAAGGCTTCTAATGGGTCATAAAGAACGTGGTAACCGGTTAAGTTAGGATTTTGTTCCCGTAGCGGCAACACAATTTTGGCAAGGCTAGTATCGTCTGTAGGAGTATTAAAGGCATATTCCACAGGTTGAGTGTGCTGTTTAGGCAAGGTACTACATGCAGATAAAGTCAAAACAAGGCTACAACTCAGCAAAACCGCCTTAGTGTGGTTGTGTATGAAGGGCAAATTTTGCTGTTTCGGTGTAGCTGAGTTCATACTGTTAGACATACTAAAAAATTTGATTTGAGTATAAGTGTCAGCTGTGGAAAGATAAATATAGTGACCGAGTTTTCTCGTTAGGCAAATTGTAGAGCAAATGTATGTGGGAATTAGATTCCGTAGTGATGTATTTTTATATCGGGTTGGCTGTGCTGGGCGTTTGGGCAATTTCCCAAGCTTGGTTAAGTCAGTCGCGTACGGAAACGATTCATCCGTTTAAAGCCTTCGTACATTTGTTGGCATTTTATCTCTCGTATTTACTTATTCCTTTGTTCTTCTTTAGCTTTTATGCAGGCTGGAGTGGTTATTATTCACTGCATGAAGCGATTTTTGTCGGTGCTGTTACGGGCCTTTTATGCTATGCCCGATTTATCGAGCCGCACATGATTCAGGTAAAAAAATGCCAATATCAATTGCATGAAACACGACAATTATTAAAGCCTGTACGCATTGCTTTAATTGGTGATTTACACATTGGTTTATTTTCGGGCCATGAACGTCAGTTAAAAATGATCGTCGATAAAATCAATGCACAAAATCCTGATTTGGTCGTGGTTGCAGGGGATTGGACTTATGAACCTGAAAATAAGTTGGCTGAAGAACTGGCTGTACTGAAAAAAATTATTGCTCCAATTTATTCGGTGAATGGTAATCATGATGAGCAATATCCCGGTCCGCCTATTCAAGCGCTGTTAAAAAATGCATTAGAAAGTAATCATGTGGTGGATATCGAAGGGCAGGTGGTTGAGTTTAATGAGTTTCGTTTATTAGGCGTTGGGGACTTATGGGCTGGTAAAGCCGATATGCGCTATTTGCCAGAATTGCCACAGGATAAGCCTTGGATCATTTTGTCGCATAATCCAGATACCGTCGATATGGTACCTAAACTGCCAGGACGACCATTGATGTTATCGGGTCATACGCATGGTGGACAAGTAGAACTGCCGTGGTTGACTGATTATGTAATGAAAAAAGTGTCGATTTTAGGTCATAAAAAAGGGCTATATCAGCATGACAATGCAGATGTCTTTGTCACTGTTGGTACGGGCATGGTTGGGGTGCCTTTTCGTTTTCTTGTGCCACCGACCATTGATATTATCGAGTTGGTTTAATCAAAAACTACCGTTCATTATCGCTAAACGGTTTGGTGACTGTTCCTCTTGATGAAGAGCTACAGACCTTGCTTTGTTAATAAAATTGAACCGTGCCATTAAACATTTGCTGTTTGAAGTTGAGTGAATGACAGTGTCTTGGAACAGATGATGTGTATTGCTCAGTTGGATCTAAGCTGCATTCATGAATTACATCAAAATGCTGTCAACTACAGAGTATTCATCAGTTCATTGACTCAATTTGAGACATAAAAAAGCCAGCAATATGTGCTGGCTTTTTTATTATGTGCAGATTAAACCTGATTATTCACATCATCATTTTTGGTTTCGCGAATCATTAAAAACGCGATCAATGAAAGGATTGATGCTGCAGTCAGGTAGTAACCTACTGCATATAAACCATAGCCAGTTGCAAGTTTAGTTGCGATCAATGGCGCGAAAGATGCACCAAAAATACCTGCCATGTTAAAGGTTAAAGCTGAACCTGTGTAACGTACAGACGTTGGGAAGATTTCAGACAATACCGTACCAATTGGACCATAGGTTAAACCCATGATCGCAAGACCGATACATAGGAATAAGAACACCATCGCAGTACTGCCAGACTCAAGCATGCTTGAGAAGACTAAGCCAAACAATGCAGATACAACACACACCGCAATCGAAGTTGTTTTACGACCAAATTTTTCAGCAAATACAGCAGAAAGTGGAATGAAAGCAGCAAAACAAAGTGTGGCAACCAGTTGAAGTTTTAAAAACTCTTCACGTGTGTAACCCAGCTGCGTTGTACCCCATTGTAAAGCGAATACTGTAGTTAAGTAGAACACAACGAATGTACAAATCGCGGCAATCGTACCGAGAATTAACATCCCCCAGTGCTTAGTGATCACTTCTTTGAACGGAATATTTACTTCTTTTTGCTTATCCAATACTTTTTGGAACGCTGGTGTTTCATGTAATTTTAAACGAATCCACAGACCGACAATAACCAATAGAGCACTTGCAATGAATGGAATACGCCAGCCCCATTGCATAAACTCAGCTTCAGACATGAAGTGACCTAAGGTCAAGAATGAGCCTGTTGCAAGAATAAAGCCGATTGGCGCGCCCAATTGTGGGAACATACCATACCAAGCACGTTTGCCTTCTGGCGCATTTTCAGTTGCAAGCAGAACGGCACCTGACCATTCACCACCTAAACCAAGACCTTGACCTAAACGACAAAGCGCAAGCATGAGCGGAGCAGCGATACCAATTTGAGCATAGGTTGGAAGCAAGCCGATACATACCGTCGAAATCCCCATGGTGAGGAGTGCGGCAACCAATGTGGCTTTACGACCGATACGGTCACCTAAATGGCCAAAGAATGCTGCGCCAATCGGGCGAGCAATAAAGGCAATTGCAAACGTTGCTAGAGATTGGATCGTTGCGGTTGTTGGATCTGTACTTGCAGGGAAGAACAGATGCGGGAAGATAATTACAGCCGCAGTTGCATAGATGTAGAAATCGAAGAACTCGATTGTGGTACCTACAAGACTTGCTGTAAGTACGCGGAATTTTGAATTTGTTGGTTGCTGTTCAGTGGCAGCAGCACTTGAAGACGCCATGGTGGACCTTACACTTACTAAAAATAATTGAACTTAGTTTTAAAAGCGTAATCTTTTTAAAAAAGGCGTAATTTCTTAAAAAAATACGAAATACCAACTTACGAACTGCGGAATTAGGGTCACTAAAGAATGCAGTGTCAGTGGGTTATATCACTTAGAGATAAATCGACAGGAAATGTGATCCTGCACCTATCAATACAAAAATATGCCAGATAGCGTGTGTATATCTTACCTTTTTTAAGGCATAAAACAATGCACCGATTGTATAAGATAGCCCGCCAATGATCAGGTAGGTTAAAGCTTGATCAGATAAAAAGCGTTGCATATCATCCATTACCAGTACCGCAAGCCATCCCATCACCAAATAAGCAATCAACGAAATCTTTTGAAAACGATGAATGAAAATTAATTTGAATAGTGTCCCAATTGCGGCAATAACCCACAGTGCAATGAGTAAATAATGCGCTTTTGCAGTAGGCAGTGCGATTGCCAGAAACGGGGTGTAAGTACCTGCAATCAAATAATAGATTGCGGTATGGTCGAGCTTTTTGTACCAACCACGGCGCTCAGGAGACTCTGCGAAGTGATATAGACTCGACGCTGAAAACAATAACAGCATACTGAATGCATACACCCAAAGTGCAAGCCATTGTCCAGTTGGAAGGCATGAGCCTTTTAAAATCAGTAAGATACCTGCAATAGCAGACAACGCTGCACCGAAAGCATGGGTATAGAAATTCAGTCTTTCTTCAGCTGGGTCATAAGCTAAAAGATGGGGAGCATTCATAACGTATCTTTTATAATAATTTAAATATACACATGTATAGTAATTCAATTTTGCTTTTGGTGTAAGAAGATTTAAAATTGTTTTGCAAATTTATCTAGGTTTATATTATGTCATCTTTGGCTTCTCCCTCTACGCAAGAGCAGCAATTTTTAGCAGCCTTTCAGCAAGCCATTGAAACACAGCGTTTTGATCGCATGATCTTGAGTCAGTATAAAGGTGAATTAGACCAATTAGAAAAAATGACCTTACGAGTCATTTCGCTGCAAGGTGAGTCATTTCTCAGCTGTTTATATCGTTACAAAACCCAAGATATTACCAAAAATTATCCAATCGCATCTGCATATCAACAAGTCGAAAGTTTATTGAGTTGTTGTAAGCAAGCCAACCTGATGACCTTGGATGAAGAAATTCAGCTTAAGAAAAATAAAAAGAAAGCCATGCTAAGCATCAGCAAAAAGCAGCCAGCCTTAGGGAAAAATCCTACGGAGCAGCAAGGACATGATCGAGCGAAACACCGCTATGTCGATCAAGACAGCTACTTCCTACAGCCACTCGGTATTACGGATGCAAAAGCACAAATTATTCCGAGCATGGCACGTAAATGGAAACAAATTAATAAATTTGTAGAAATTTTTTCAGGCGCTTTAAGCCAGATCAAAGAAACCGATCAATCTCTACATGTCGTGGATTTTGGTTCAGGTAAAGGCTATCTGACTTTTGCATTATATGATTATTTAGCAAAACACCAGCAAGTGCCTAAAGTGACAGGGGTTGAGCTAAATCCGAAAATGGTGGAATTTTGCCAAAGCGTTGCGCAGCAGTCGAATTTCAGCCAACTGGATTTTTTCCAAGGCGATGTTCGTACATATGCGCCTGAGCGCTTAGATGTCATGATTGCACTGCACGCTTGTGATGTAGCAACGGACTTTGCGATTCATACCGGCATTCGATTAAATGCGCAAATGATCATGTGTGCGCCGTGTTGTCATAAAGAATTGCGTCCGCAATTGAAAGCGCCGCAAGTACTTGCACCGATGTTGCAATTTGGCATTCATGCGGGCCAGCAAGCAGAGATGCTTACTGACACGATTCGTGCACTTTTATTGAAAGCATATGGTTATGAAACCAAAGTCTTTGAATTTGTGGCACTTGAGCATACCAGTAAAAAATAAAATGATCTTGGCAACCAAACGTGCAGACTATGTCGAGCCTGATCAAGCGGTATTGGCGCAGATCCAAGCTTTAAAAGACATGTATGGCATTCAAAAGCATTCCTTGGAATTATTGTTAAATGATCAATGGGACCAGCAAGATATTGGCTGTAAATGCTAAAGGATGAAGGGATGCAGCAGTTAAATATTCAATTCGGTCCGTGGGAGCAACTGGCATCTGCAGCTCGATCGATACGTGAACAGGTCTTTATTTTAGAACAGCAGATATCGCCCGAAGATGAATGGGATGCAGAAGATGAGATTTCACTGCATTTTATTGTTCATGATGGGATGAAAGCTATTGCAACTGCACGTTTGTTGAAAAATAACAGTATAGGTCGTGTTGCTGTTTTAAAGGCTCATCGCGGTCAGGGGATTGGTAAAATCTTGATGCAAGCCATCATTCAACAAGCGACATTAGAGCAACGTGAATATTTAAAACTATCTTCACAAGTGCATGCTATCCCTTTTTATGCAGCGTTGGGTTTTGTTGTTGAAGGTGATGAATATTTAGATTGTGGTATTCCGCATCAAGATATGTATATGGCTTTGGCTTAAATACTTAAAATTGGACAGCTATAAATAAAAAACGCTTAATATTTTAAGCGTTTTTTTATTGCATAGATTGGGTCAAAGCTTAGTGGCCATGATCATTCGATGCAGTAGGTTCAGGGCTCATGTCATCCATATGTGCATGTTGTTCTTCAGTCATATGCATATCTGCTGCAGTCGGCGCAGAAGCTTCACGAGCTGCTTGATCAGCTTGCGCCTTTTTCAACGCTTCTTCTGACATCACAGGGGCATTTTTAAATGCATGCTGTTGAGTATTGTCTTTTTTCTGTTGGCTCGGCATATAGTCTGGTTCATTGGTCACAGCAAGCCAGAAAATACCCATGAATAGCGCACCTAAAATACAGAAGATAATCAGTGCTTTCCAGCCCCACGGTGATTTTTCAGGAGAAGTATGATCAGTCATAACAAGCTACTCAATCGGATAAAAAGAAATCAAAAAACTTGTTACTTTATAACATAAAACAGATGAGAGTTCGCGTAAAATCTAGACTTGTTTGCAAACACGCGAATGCGAAGGAAAATTAAAAGGAGCCGAAGCTCCTTTTGATGTGATTGAACAGCAAAATTTGCATGCTCAAAATGAATAATTAAATCTTCTCAGCTTTCGCCACTTTGTCTTTCAGCAATTGCGGTGCTTTGAAGCGTTCGCCATATTTTGCTTCTAGTGTATTGGCACGCAATAGCGCTTTTTCCAAACCATATTGATTTAAAAATTGAAGTGCACCACCTGTCCAAGGGGCAAAACCAATCCCGAAGATTGAACCGACATTGCCATCGACAGTCGATTCCAAAACACCTTCTTCTAGGCAGCGTAGCGTATCGAGCGACTGTACAAATAGGAAGCGGTCAATCATTTCCTGTTCAGAAATAGCATTATCTTTCTGCCATTTACTCAAGCCTTCCCAGAGGTGCTTTTTACCGCCTTCAGGATATTCATAAAAACCTGCGGCGGCAGCTTTACCTTTACGGCCAAACTCATGAATCATCGTTTGAATCACGTCATCCACTCCTGAGCGAGGCAGGTCTTTGCCTTCAGCTTGCAAGGCTTTACGTGTCTCGGCCGCGACATGTTCAGAGAGTGTTAAAGACACTTCATCTTGAATCGCCAATGGGCCTACAGGCATGCCAGCTTTTAGTGCAGCCATTTCAATGCGGGCAGGGTGTACGCCTTCAGACAGTAGACGTAAACCTTCTTGCACAAAGGTGCCAAAGACACGGCTGGTAAAGAAGCCGCGACTGTCATTCACCACAATTGGTGTTTTGCCAATTTGCTGTACATAGTCATAGGCTTTGGCTAAGGTTTCAGCTGACGTGTTTTTACCTTTAATAATTTCGACCAATTGCATTTTGTCGACAGGACTAAAGAAATGCAGACCGATAAATTTAGCTTGATCTTGAGATGCATTGGCTAAACCTGAAATAGGCAAAGTAGAGGTATTGGATGCAAAAATGCCGCTATCTGCCAGATAGGTTTCTGTTTCTTGCGTCACTTTGGCTTTCAGTTCGACATTTTCAAACACAGCTTCAATGATCAAGTCACAGCCTTGTAGGTCGGCAGCATCTGCAGTGGCATGAATCAGTCCTAAAACTTGATCACGTTTTTCTGCACTTAAACGACCTTGAGATACTTTTTTATCTAGCAGTTTTTGGCTATAGGCTTTACCTTTTTCAGCTGCTTCAACAGAAACATCTTTGAGTACAACTGCAATGCCTTTTGATGCCGTGGCATAAGCGATGCCTGCACCCATCATGCCTGCACCTAAAATACCAACTTTGGTGGCTTGCCATTTCGCGACGTCTTTTGGACGGCTTGCACCAGACTTAATAGCGTTGAGACCATGCCAGAAGGTGCCGATCATATTTTTAGAAATTTGACCGGTTGCAAGGTAAGTAAAGTAACGTGATTCAATCGTGAGCGCCGTATCAACATCGACCTGAGCGCCTTCAACAGCAGCCGACATAATGGCTTCAGGCGCAGGGTAACAGCCCTTGGTTTTGTCACGCAGCATAGCGGGGGCAATGGCGAGCATTTGCGCCACAGCAGGAGTCGATGGCGTACCGCCCGGAATTTTATAGCCTTTTACATCAAAGGGCTGCTGTGATTTTGGATTGGCTTTGACCCACGCAATGGCTTTGTCCATCAATTCTTCAAGGCTATCTGCAGTGTCTTGAATCAGCCCTAATGATTTGGCTTTTTCGACACCAATTTGTTTGCCTTCCATTAAGAGTGGAAATGCATTTTGCAGACCCAATAAACGTACCATACGGACGATACCGCCACCGCCCGGCAGTAAGCCTAAGGTCACTTCAGGCAAGCCAAATTTAGCCTTAGCATCATTAAGCGCAATACGATAATGACAGCCGAGTGCTAACTCCCAGCCACCGCCAAGCGCTGTGCCATTTAAAGCTGCCACAACTGGAATGCCACGGGTTTCGATATAACGCAGTTTAGCTTTCATCTCTTCAATCATATTGAAGAATTCTGTCGCATGCTCAGGTGTAGCTTGAATCAGTTCGTCTAAGTCGCCGCCGGCAAAGAAGGTTTTTTTTGCGGAACGAAAAATAATCCCTGCAATATTTTCATCTGCTTGCAGTTTGTCTACCGTTTCAGCCAGTGCCGTGCGGAAGTCTGCATTCATGGTGTTGGCAGATTGGTTTGGAGAATCTAAAGTTAAAATGACGATATTGTCGGCATTTTTTTCAAATTGAATTGCGCTCATTTTTATTCTCCTTATACCAACTCAATAATCGTTGCGATGCCCATACCGCCACCCACGCAAAGTGTTGCTAAGCCGCGTTTTTTACCTTGGCGTTCTAGTTCATCCATCAGGGCGCCTAAAATCATGGCGCCTGTTGCACCCAGCGGATGTCCTAATGCAATTGCACCGCCATTCACATTGACTTTGGCAGGGTCAACCTTGAGTTCGGTAATAAAACGCATCACGACTGCTGCAAAAGCTTCGTTCACTTCAAATAGGTCAATATCATCAATGGTTAAGCCAGCTTTGGCTAAGGCTTTACGTGCAGCAGGTGCAGGGCCAGTCAGCATAATGGTTGGGTCTGCACCCACCAATGCAGTGGCAAGCACTTTGGCACGCGGTTTTAGGCCTTGTTCCTTGATCGCTTTTTCAGAGGCAAGCAATACTACGGCAGCACCATCAACGATGCCCGATGAGTTCCCTGCATGGTGTACATGGTTGACTGCGCCGACTTCAGGATATTTTTGTAAGGCGATGGCATCAAAGCCCATTTGACCCATCATGGCAAAACTTGGGTTGAGTTTGCCTAAGCCTTCTGCTGTGGTCGTTGGTTTAATAAATTCATCTTTGGCTAAAACAGTGACGCCTGCTTTGTCTTTAACTGGAACGACAGATTGGTCAAAGTAACCATTGGCTTGCGCTGCGGCGGCTTTTTGCTGAGAGTTGGCTGCAAAGGCATCCACATCTGCTCGGCTATAACCGTCAATGGTAGCAATTAAATCTGCCCCAATGCCTTGTGGTATAAAATCACAAGCCATATTGGTTTCAGGATCGAGCGCCCAAGGGCCGCCGTCACTGCCCATCGGCACACGAGACATCGACTCTACACCGCCTGCAACCACCAGATCTTCCCAGCCAGAACGCACCTTTTGTGCAGCCATATTTACGGCTTCCAAACCTGAGGCGCAAAAACGGTTGATTTGTACGCCTGCCACATCATTGTCCCATCCGGCCGCAATCGCTGCGGTTTTGGCAATGTCCGCACCTTGGTCACCAATGGGGGTCACGCAGCCCAGTACAATGTCGTCTACTGCAGCGGTGTCAAATTGATGTCGGTTTTGTAATTCGTTCAATAAACCGGTCAGTAGGCTAATCGGTTTAACGGCATGTAGTGAACCGTCTTTTTTTCCTTTGCCGCGCGGTGTGCGAATGGCATCAATGATGTAAGCCTCGCTCATAATCCTGTCCTTATGATCTATAAATTTTTATTGGTTTTTTGAGTGTACGGATTAATCAAGCCAGTGCAATGATGAGAACGGGTGAGTCGTTTGATATTTTTGGTCAACGCTTGCTGCTGAATAAGATAAAAATCAACCTGCATATTGATACCGAGGATCGGTTAAGATCAGTTGCTATCGATTCAGTACATATTGAAGATCTGCATGCATAAAAATGTGAAGCGAGTATTGAAAGGTCTGGCTTGGCTTGTTTTTGCAGGCTGCTTAGGTTTTGTATGCTTGATCGGTTTTTATATTTATATGATCTATGGCATTCATCCCGCAGATGAGGGGACGGGCGGTTTAGCCTGTGAGTATGATCGAAATGATCATGTGACCAAGGCAGAAATGTATCGGATACAGGATGGCAAACGCGTGATCACGCCCGTCGATCCATTGCTTTGTCAAAAACAACGTGCAGATTTTCCGAAATAAAAAAACCTGATCGAGATCAGGTTTTAGAGAATGCTATTTTTGAATATTGCTTAATGATAACCATGTAATTGGCGATATAGGCCTGGTGTTACACCGGTCCACTTTTTAAATGCACGGTGGAAAGTACTGGTTTCACTAAAGCCGACTTGCTGTGCAACATCTTCAAGCGTTAAGTCTGGATTAAGCAATAAGTGAATTGCAGCATCTCGACGTAAAGCATCTTTTACACCTTGGTAGCTCTTACCTTCAGCGGCTAAACGACGACGAAGTGTTTGTGGCGATAGATACAGCATTGACGCAACATCGTTCAAGGTTGGCATTTCTTCGCCAATTTGACTCTTCAGCACATCACGGATACGAGATGTTAATGAATTGGTATTTTTAAATTTAACCAATAACTGTGCAGGAGCCGCTTTTAAGAATTCTTCAAGCGTTTCTTCGTTTTGACGAATGGGTAAATCTAAATAATCCGCTGCAAATGTAATTTCAGTTCGTGGTGTATCAAACTGCATGACAGGTGCAAAAAACAAGGCATCATATTCGTCAGCATGTTCAGGACGTTCATAACCGAAGTGAACACGCTCTAAAGGCAGACGACGTTCAATCAACCAAGAAGCGAGACCATGCCAAATCATCAGCATACTTTCTGTAATGAAATGGTCTGGGTCCATAGATTTTGGAATTTGAGGAACTAAACGTGCTTCGTGCTTATCACGTTCTAGTGTCACCGACCATTCATCACCAAACAGTTTGTAGAACTGCGAAGACAATTCGAGTGCATCACCGAGGGTTTTTGCATGAATAATCAATTGGCACATAATGGCAAAAGTACCCAAGCGGCGCGGTTGAATATCAAAACCGACATGTTCGTCTTGGGTCACCATCCACAACATTTTAATAAAACGTGTGTATTGTTCAGGTGAAATACGGGCTTTGGGTTGGCGTAGAAGTTCAGCCTCAATGCCAACATGAGACAATAAAGTTTCGACATCCATGCCGAGACGTCTCACACCAGTTAAGGCTGCGTTGACGAAATGGATACTGATCGTATCACGACTCATGTTTAATCCTTCAGTCTCTTTAATGTTCACAAATGTTTGACCTAAATGACGCTAAAAAAAGAAATCATGGCAATTTACAACAGCGGTTTTGCCATTTTTACATGGTAAATTGCCGAAACTATCAAGGTAAATGGCTGAACATGACATTGTTTTAATCATTTTATATTTCTACCATGGATAAAAAATCTACACAATTAGAGAAAAATATCCATGGAAGCTGCTTTAAAAGGATTGAAAGTACTCGACTTTTCGATATTACTCCCAGGGCCATTTGCGACCTTGTATTTGGCTGACATGGGTGCGGAAGTTGTGCATATTGAGTCACCGACGCGTCCCGATCTAGTTCGTTTGATGCCACCTTATGCCAATGGGCAAGCCACAGCGCATAGTTATTTAAATCGCAATAAACAATCCATCGCATTAGATTTAAAAGATCCGAAAAGTATTGAATTGATCAAAGCCAAAATTTCAGATTTTGATGTCGTCGTAGAACAATTTCGTCCAGGTGTCATGCAACGCCTGGGTTTGGATTATGCAGATTTGGCCGAAATTAATCCGCGACTTATTTACTGCTCGATTACGGGTTATGGTCAAACTGGGCACTACAAAGACCGCGCAGGGCATGACATCAATTACTTGGCTTTATCAGGCATTTCAGGTCATAGCGGACGCCAAGATAGTGGCCCGCCACCGATGGGGATTCAAATCGCCGATGTCGCAGGCGGATCAATGCATGCAATTACTGGCATCTTAGCTGCGGTGATTGAGCGTTACCGTAGCGGTTTAGGGCAATATATTGATATTTCCATGACCGATTGTGCCGTCGCATTGAACAATATGGCTGCAGCTGGCGTATTGGCTGCCAATGCGGTAACCGCGGCAGAAACTGCACATCTGAATGGCGGAAGTTTCTATGACTATTATCGAACTCAAGATGGTCGTTATCTGTCTATAGGTGGTCTAGAGCCGCAGTTTTTACATGGATTGGCGCAAATTCTAGATTTACCCGCTTTAGCGACGCAAGGCATGTCATTTGATCCGCAAGACCAGACTGAAATTAAGCATGCAATTGCCCGAAAAATACTAACCAAAACATGGGCTGAGTGGAAAAAGATTTTTGCCTCTCAAGATGTCTGTGTGGAACCAGTTTTAAGTTTGGACGAAGCTCTAAATTCACAATTGGCCCAAGAGCGGCATTGGTGTGTTGAAGTTCCGCTACAAGAAGGCGACACAATGACACAAACTCAACTGGCATGTCCGATTAAATTTTCTAGATCAGCATTGATTTATACCCATGTGGGTAAAACTTTAGGTGCGGATAATTGGTTATGAATGGTATAAAAAAAGGTGATAAGTTAAACAATAAAACCTTTAAAATCTCTTAATTAGATAAACATCTATGTAAATATTGAGAGTTGTTAACAAAAAAATAAATAAATTATACAAATGTGAGAGTATTATATGAACTATTAACACAATTGGTATATAGGTCTCCAAATGAAAATAGCTGTGAGTAAACTTGGATCTTTATATCTTAGCCTCGGAATAATGCTTGCGGGTTCAGCAACCCAAGCGGCAACTGCTGCAGATGCTTTCAGTTCTGAAAGCCCATGGATGTTCGGTGATTGGAACGGTCAACGAACAGCGCTTCAACAGAAAGGTTACGATTTTAGTTTTAGTTATGGTGGCGAATTAGCTACTTTGTTAGATGCAAAGCATGCTTCAAGTCATGGCACTGAATATGCGGACCAATTCGCGATTGGGGCACATCTCGATTTAGAAAAAATTGCGGGTTGGAAAGATACCGAAGCGCAAATCAATATCACTGAACGTAATGGTCGTTCATTGTCTCAAACTTCAGATGCATTAAATGGTCATTTAAGTGCAACACAAGAAGTGTGGGGTCGTGGTCAAACTTGGCGTTTGACTGATTTTTGGATCAAGAAAAAATTCTTAGACCAAAAATTAGATATTAAAGTCGGTCGTTTCGGTGAAGGTGAAGATTTCAACAGCTTTGACTGTGACTTTCAAAACTTAGCACTTTGTGGCTCACAAGTGGGTAACTGGGTCGGTGACCAATGGTACAACTGGCCAGTCAGCCAATGGGCTGCTCGCGTGAAATATAACATTCAGCCTGAACTCTACGCACAAGTCGGGGTTTATGAATACAACCCTGAAAATCTAAAACGTGGTAAAGGTTGGAACTTGAGTACCGATGGTTCTAAGGGTGCGATTATTCCTGCTGAAGTAGTGTGGACTCCAAAAGTGGGGACACAAAAGCTACCGGGTGAATACCGTGCAGGTTACTACTACAGTAGCGCTGATGCCGATGTCATTGATAGCCCAATAAATGAAAAAGATCACCATCAAGGTGGTTGGATTGTGGCGAAACAACAACTGACAGTACACAAAGACGATGCCTCACGTGGTTTGAGTGGTTTTGTAAATGTCACAGTGCATGACTCAGACACCAATAATGTGAGTGATATGCAAAACATTGGCTTGGTCTACAAAGGTGCATTCGATGCACGTCCTCAGGATGAAATTGCGATTGGTTTGGGTCGTATCAGTATCAATGATGATGTG
Source organism: Acinetobacter sp. YH12096 (assembly GCF_013419215.1). Taxonomy (NCBI): domain Bacteria; kingdom Pseudomonadati; phylum Pseudomonadota; class Gammaproteobacteria; order Moraxellales; family Moraxellaceae; genus Acinetobacter; species Acinetobacter sp. YH12096. The sequence goes on from NZ_VPAM01000015.1 coordinate 27,926, forward strand.
AATGATGCCAATATTGCCAATAACAGCGTTGATGCACGCGGTCTACAAAGTGAAGAGTATGACGCAGAAATTTACTACGGTATTCATGCAGCAAACTGGCTGACTATTCGTCCAAATATTCAATATATCCGTCACGTCGGTGCTTACAAAAATGGTGAGAATGCGTGGGTCGGCGGTATCAAATTTCAAACAGCATTTTAATTGATGTCAAATTAGAGTTCTTATAAAAGCAATTCGGTAATTCTGAGAAAAATTACGATATTTTCCCTTGAATTGTTTTTGTAACAACTTCTCTTTGCGACATAAAAACGGTGGTGTGTTGAATGTGTTTCACGCACCAAATACAACATTCGACAATAGAGGTGGTCAACATGAGCAACCCATCTACTGGAACTGGGATGCGAACTTTTACCGTCGTTGTGATGGCAATTTTCGCCTTAGTTCTATTGATTGGTGGTATCTGGCTGGCAGTCCTTGGCGGTTCTTGGTACTACATAATCGCCGGCCTGTTAATGCTGGCTTCAGCAATATACTTAAGAAAAATTCAAAACAGTTCTTTATACATTTATGCAGCGTTGATGCTGGGTACAGTGATTTGGGGACTTTGGGAAGCAGGTTCTGACTTTTGGGCACTTGCACCGCGTTTTGATATTTTAGGCTTATTGGGCCTTTGGTTACTGATTCCTGCCGTGACACGCGGCATGGAAAATGGCAAAACGGCGAAAATTGCATTATCAGGCACACTGGTGATTGCGATTATCGTAATGATCTATTCAATTTTTAATGATCCGCAAGAAATTAACGGTGAAATTAAAAATGCACAACCTCAAACTGCCAAAGCGATTGAGGGTATTGCTCCTGAAGATTGGCCTGCCTATGGTCGTACACAAGGTGGTGTACGTTATTCTCCACTTACCCAAATCAATAGCGACAACGTTAAAGATTTAGAAGTAGCATGGACTTTCCGTACAGGTGAGTTACCAACAGAAAATGACTCAGGTGAAACCACAAACCAAGTCACTCCGATTAAAGTCGGCAATGACATGTTTATGTGTACAACTCACCAACGTTTAATTGCACTTGATCCTGCGACAGGTAAACAAAAATGGGCATTCGATCCTAAACTTAAAGCGGACAATACCTATCAACATTTAACATGTCGTGGTGTGTCTTATTTTGACGCTGCAAATACCACTCAGTTTGCAAAAAGCTTAGAGAACAAACGCTCGACTTCAACTGAATGTCCGCGCAAAGTGATCTTGCCTGTAAATGATGGTCGTTTGGTTGCAGTCAATGCTGACACAGGTAAAGCATGTAGTGATTTTGGTCATAACGGCGAAGTCGATCTACAAAAAGATATGCCTTATCCGTATCCGGGCGGTTATATCCCAACTTCACCTCCAGTGGTTACTGGCACAACCATTGTGATTGGCGGTTCAACAACTGATAACTTCTCGACTAAAGAGCCATCTGGTGTCATCCGTGGTTATGATGTTAATACTGGTGAATTATTATGGATCTTTGATACGGGTGCACAAGACCCGAATGCTATGCCTGGCGAAGGAAAAACCTTCTCTGTTGCTTCTCCAAACGCATGGGCACCTTTAGCATATGATGAAAAATTAGATATCGTCTATGTTCCAACAGGTGTGGGTACTCCGGATATCTTCGGTGGTCACCGTACGCCTTTAGATGAACGTTATGCAAACTCAATGCTTGCGATTAATGCATCGACTGGTAAATTGATTTGGAACTTCCAAACCACACATCATGATTTGTGGGATATGGATGTACCATCACAACCTTCATTGGCAGATATCAAAGATAAATCAGGTAATACTGTTCCTGCGATCTATGTCTTAACCAAAACAGGTAATGCATTCGTCCTTGACCGTCGTACTGGTAAAGCGATTGTGCCAATCACCGAAAAAGCGGTTCCACAAACTGTAAAACGTGGTCCACAAACTAAAGGTGAGCATTATTCTGCAACTCAACCGTTCTCTGATTTTGATTTAGCACCAAAAGATAAATTGACTGATAAACAAATGTGGGGTGCCACTATGTTTGACCAGTTGATGTGTCGTGTGTATTTCAAATCATTAAACTACGACGGTATTTATACACCACCTTCTGAAAATGGCACATTGGTATTCCCAGGTAACCTTGGGGTATTCGAATGGGGTGGTATGTCGGTGAACCAAGACCGTCAAGTTGCTGTGATGAACCCAATTGGCTTGCCATTTGTCACTAAGTTGATTCCTACAGATCCAAACCGTGAGCAAACTGCGAAAGGTGCGGGTACTGAACAAGGCGTGCAACCGATGTATGGCGTGCCTTATGGTGTGGAAATCAAAGCTTTCTTGTCACCACTTGGCTTACCTTGTAAACAACCTTCATGGGGCTTTACTGCAGGTGTAGATTTAAATACACATGAAGTAGTCTGGAAAAAACGTATAGGTACAATTCGTGACAGTTTACCGAAATTGTTCCAATTACCTGCTGTGAAAATTGGTGTACCGGGTCTTGGTGGATCAATCTCGACTGCTGGTAATGTCATGTTTGTAGGCGCAACACAAGATAACTATATCCGTGCAATCAATGTAACGAATGGTGATACTTTGTGGGAAGGTCGTCTACCCGCAGGTGGTCAAGCGACTCCAATGACTTATGAAGCAAATGGTAAACAATATGTTGTGATCATGGCTGGTGGTCATGGTTCATTTGGTACAAAACTTGGTGATTACCTTGTTGCGTATGCTTTGCCAGATAAAAAATAAGTGATTTTACATCGCTAAGTAAAAAGCCCGATTTATCGGGCTTTTTATTGGCTGGAATTCTTTATGTAAATTTATGCTAAGTAATGGAAAAATAATTCAATATATTAATAAATAAAAGATAAATGATCGAATTCCGCTATATCAGTGAAATTGCGACAGTCTTATCAATAAAATCGCTATTAAATATGTAAAAAACGCATTTTCTTGATAGATAAAATCTCGTTATGCTGTGCATTGTTATAATAGAAATTACTAGCTGTACGCCATGTATTTATATACTGATTTTGACCAGCAACTGGTTAATGAACGTGTTGCACAGTTCCGTGATCAAACGGAACGTTATTTAGCAGGTAAATTGACGGAAGATGAATACCGTCCACTGCGTCTTCAAAACGGCCTTTATGTACAACGTTATGCACCGATGCTACGTATTGCAGTACCTTATGGCCTGATGAATTCTAAACAATTACGTAAAATTGCGTCATTGGCTCAGGACTATGACCGTGGTTATGCGCACGTATCTACTCGTCAAAACATTCAGTTTAACTGGCCTGCACTAGAAAATGTGCCTGATATGTTACAAGAGCTCGCATCTGTTCAAATGCATGCGATTCAAACTTCGGGTAACTGTATTCGTAACACAACTACTGACCAATATGCAGGTGTGGTTGCGGGTGAAATTGCTGACCCACGCCCAACGTGTGAATTGATTCGTCAATGGTCAACTTTCCACCCAGAATTCGCTTTCTTGCCACGTAAGTTCAAGATTGCAGTTTCAGCACTGGAAGAAACTGATCGTGCGGCAACGTCTTTCCATGATATCGGTGTGTATATCGTGAAAAATGAAGCAGGCGAGATTGGCTATAAAATCAAAGTTGGTGGTGGTTTAGGCCGTACACCAGTGATTGGTAGCTTTATTCGTGACTTCTTGCCACGTGAAGATTTGATTGCTTATTTAGAAGCGGTACTTCGTGTATACAACTTACACGGTCGTCGTGATAACAAATATAAAGCGCGTATCAAAATTTTGGTGAAAGCATTAACACCAGAAGTATTTGCAGAGAAAGTGGAAGCTGAATTTGCACATACCATCAAAACGTTAAAAATTGATGCTGATACCTTGGCGAAAATGGATGAGAACTTCACACCATTTGATTACCAAGATTATGCAGATGAAGACTTCGCAGAGCAATTTGCCGCAGAGCCGAAATTTAAACAATGGTTCAACATCAACACCAATGCACATAAAGTCAAAGGTTATCGCATCGTTACGATTTCTTTGAAACGTGCGGGTATTGCACCGGGCGATATGACCGTTGAAGAAATGAACCTAATTGCTGACTTGGCTGATAAATATACCTTTGGTGAGTTCCGTACCACACATGAGCAAAATATTGCGCTTGTAGATGTACCGCAAAAAGATTTGTTTGATCTATGGAAGATCCTTGATCAACACAATCTTGCACGTGCGCATATCGGTTTCTTAACCGACATCATTTGCTGCCCTGGTGGTGATTTCTGTTCATTGGCGAACGCGAAATCGATTCCAATTTCTGAAGCCATTACACGTCGTTTTGATGACTTAGACACCATTTACAATTTAGGTAAATTGGATCTAAACATCTCTGGCTGTATGAATGCGTGTGGTCACCATCATGTTGGTAACATCGGTATTTTAGGTGTAGACAAAAAGGGTGCTGAGTTCTATCAAATCACTTTAGGTGGTAATGCCGATCATGATGCATCGATTGGTGACATCTTAGGCCCATCATTTGCAGCTGAAGTTGTACCTGACATCATCGAAGAGATCTTAAATACTTATCTAGACCTTCGTGCTGAAGGCGAAGAGTTTATTGATACTTACCGCCGTGTTGGCATCCAACCATTTAAGGAGCGTGCATATGCTTAATACAGCACTACAAGTCCTCTCTAAAGATGGCTCGATTGCAGACAATACTTACCAAGTCATTGGTGAAGATGGTGTGTTGCCACAAGGTGACGTGGTTTTAACAGTTGAGCAGTTAGATCAACTTGCGAATGTGTCTGGTAAAAAAGCACTTTTCGTAACGGTGGATGCTTCACCTGAAACCAATGAATTCCCGCTTGATCAGTTAGATGCAATCTTTATCGAGTTTGCTGGTTTTAACGATGGTCGTGGCTATTCATTTGCTGCGTTGTTACGTCGCCAAGGTTTTCAAGGCGAGCTACGTGCAACAGGTGATGTATTCAAAGATGTGTTGAACTACATGAAGCGTTCAGGTTTCGATACTTTTGTAGTGAAAGAAGGTAAAGATATTGCTGAAGCTGCTGCTGGCTTAGGTGATTTTACCAATCCATATCAAGCTTCAACTGCAGTGCCGCAAGCGCATTATCAAACTGGTGCTTAAGTACCTCGATCAATAAAAAAGCCTCCATTCGGAGGCTTTTTTATTGATCGAAATACTTTTAATGAGTGATTATTCATTTTTAAGCTGGCAATTGACCATCCATTTAATACCGAACTGATCGGTAAATGCGCCATAGAGTGCACCCCAAAAGGTCTTTTCGAGAGGCATTTCTATAGAGCCACCTTTGGACAATGCATCAAACAATCGTTTGGCTTCAGCTTGTTCACTGCTTTCTAAATTAATCGAAATATAGTGATTGCTGCCTAAGGTAAAGGGTTGATTGGATTGCGCACAGAATTGTTCGTTGACATCTGAGGCCATCAGCACGTTAAATTCATTGATCGGTAGGGAAATATGCATAATCTTTTGCAGTTCTGCATCGGATAGTGAAATGCCTTCCTCAGCAGGCATTTCACCATAACGCATCACATTGAGGAACTCTCCACCAAATACAGAGCGATAAAAATTAAAGGCTGCTTCGGTATTGCCTTGAAAATTCAAGTAGTGATTGAGCTGCATAATGGTCATCCATTTTTTATTATGTCGACATTTATTTTAAGAGCCTTTGCTGACCTGTATGTGAATAATTTATGTCTAAAATGTAAGCATAAAAAATCCCTCTTACAGAGGGGTTTTCAGTCCCCCTCCTTTATTAAAGGAGGGGTTAGGGGAGGATTAAAGAATATTCCCTCTAAATCGCCCTTTGTGAAGGGAGACAGCAGAGGATTAAAGCAATTCAATAGCCACAGCAGTCGCTTCACCACCACCAATACATAGCGCTGCAATACCACGTTTACCACCAGTACGTTTTAATGCATGGATCAGCGTTAGGATAATACGTGAACCGGTAGAACCAACTGGATGTCCAAGCGCACAAGCACCACCGTTGACATTTACTTTTTCAGCATCTAATTTAAATTCATCAATAGGGCACATCGTGACCATGGCAAAAGCTTCATTGATTTCCCATAAATCTACGTCAGCAACATTCCAACCCGATTTATCTAGAACTTTTTGAATTGCGCCTACAGGTGCAATGGTAAACTCGGATGGATGTTGTGAATTTGATGCATAAGCCACAATTTTTGCGAGCGGATTTAAACCTTTTGCTGAAGCTTGATCTGCTGAAGTTAAAACTAAAGCAGACGCACCATCAGAAATAGAACTTGCATTGGCAGCGGTAATCGTTCCATCTTTAGCAAAAGCAGGGCGCAGCGTTGGAATTTTTTCGATATTGGCGTTAAAAGGCTGTTCGTCTTTATCGATAATCACATCGCCTTTACGACTCGAAACAGTGACAGGCACGATTTCGTCAGCAAAATAACCCTCAGTAATTGCAGTTTGTGCACGTTTAAGCGAGCGAATGGCGAAGTCATCCATTTGTTCACGTGTATAGCCTTTGGTATTTGCCATATCCTGCGCAAAAGAACCCATGAGTCGGCCCGTTTCTGCATCTTCTAGGCCATCTAAGAACATATGATCTTTAACATCACCATGGCCCATACGGTAGCCAGCTCGTGCTTTGGTCAATACATACGGCGCATTGGTCATTGACTCCATACCACCTGCAACCACGACTTGAGCCGAACCTGCCTTAATCATATCTGCCGCTTGCATCACGGCCTTCATACCTGAACCACACAGCTTGTTGATGGTTACGGCACCAGTTGAATCTGGAAGACCGGCTTTACGCATCGCTTGACGGGCAGGACCTTGTTTCAGACCAGCCGGAAGCACACAGCCCATAATGACTTCTTCAACATCTGTCGGTTGTAAACCCGCGCGTTCGATGGCTGCTTTAATCGTAACTGCGCCTAATTCTGGTGCAGTGACAGCGGCTAAACTCCCTTGAAAACCACCCATTGCTGTACGGGCACCATTCACGATGACGATATCAGTCATTACATGTCTCCATTTTCTTATACATTAATTTTTGAATACGTCAGCAGTATAAGTAAAATTGAACAGGAATAAAGCAAATTTAAAAGGCTGCTTTGGACTCACCGGTTCTCAAATTAGCAACTGGTTGGGTTTTCAAATCGTAAATGTCCCATTCGACTTAAGACTGCTCGGATCGGTTGAAGCGTTGATTTCGAACAGTAGTAGAAACTACCATTTGAACCATTGGGTAAACCGGAGCTAGCCTGAAAGGTTAGGCTCGGAATGTGTAAAGTCCCACGCCAAGACAGATCGCCATATTTTAAATTGAGTTTATCTTGCAGCAATATTTTTTCATTTGCGTCGACTTGACGGTTTTTATTACTGTCAATAAATATGATCAGACCACTGTTCCAGTTGTTAGGTTGGCAAAGTTTAAAGTTAAGACTAGGACAAATCACAATATTGGAATGATAAATAGTGGCCTGAGCCCGTGCGAATGCATTGTGATTCTGAATAGTCAATTTGATGTTATTCGCTTCTCGCTGCGCCATTAAATTGTTGAAATGTGGTAAAGCTATCGTCACGATAATGACCATAATCGCAATTGAGACCAAAAGTTCAAATAACGTAAAGCCGGTTTCTTTATTGTAAAGCATTGATTTAATCCAAAATTTAATATTATTTTTATATGTCTAATGTTATATGTGTTTTTAATGGCGATATTAATTTTGAGTATAGAATTTTATTACTCAATTTTAGATAAAGCTGTTAAAATGAAAATAGCAAGTGACAATAGGCGATTCACTGCTCAAAATTGAGTAAAAATTTACCGAATTACAACGGAAATTGTAAGTAATTTTGTCAATAATTTACTTGATTAGATTAATCAAGCACTTGGAAAAAGAATAAAGTGTTTGTATGATTCAGCGTAAATAGCTTAAAAAAAAACTGGGGTATAAGAAAGCCTATCTCAGGATAGCCAATTTTTCGGCTTGAGCTTGAACAACAATTGTTATCTCTGGAGGATAAATCCATGAAAATGAGTCGTATTGCATTAGCAATGCTCGTAGCTGCTCCTTTAGCAGCTGCAAACGCAGGCGTAACTGTTACTCCATTAATGCTTGGTTACACTTTCCAAGATTCTCAACACAACAACAGCCGTGGCAACTTAACTGAAAGTCCTGAGCTACAAGACGACTTGTTTGTTGGTGCAGCACTTGGTGTTGAATTAACTCCATGGTTAGGTTTCGAAGCTGAATATAACCAAGTGAAAGGTGATGTAGACGTTGATTTCGGCGAATACAAACAAACTCAAATCAACGGTAACTTCTATGCTACTTCTGATTTGATCACTAAAAACTATGACAGCAAAGTTAAGCCATATGTATTGTTAGGTGCTGGTCACTACAAATACAAATTTGACGACGTAAATGCTCGTGGTGCTGGCACTGACCGTGGTACTACTGAAGAAGGTACTTTAGGTAATGCAGGTCTTGGTGCTTTCTGGCGCTTAAACGATGCTTTATCTCTACGTACTGAAGCTCGTGCTACTTACAACATCGATGAAGATTTCTGGAACTATACAGCTTTAGCTGGTCTTAACGTAGTTCTTGGCGGTCACTTGAAACCTGCTGCTCCTGTAGTTGAAGTTGCTCCTGTAACTCCAGTTGCTCCAGTTGCTCCAGCTCCTCAAGAGTTGACTGAAGATCTTAACATGGAACTTCGTGTGTTCTTTGATACAAACAAATCAAACATCAAAGATCAATACAAACCTGAAATTGCTAAAGTAGCTGAAAAATTAGGCGAATACCCTAATGCTACAGCTAACATCGAAGGTCACACAGATAACACTGGTCCACGTGCTCTAAACGAACGTTTATCACTAGCTCGTGCTAACTCTGTTAAATCTTCGCTTGTTAACGAATACAACGTTGACCCAGCTCGTTTATCTACTCAAGGTTTCGCGTGGGATCAACCAATCGCTGACAACAACACTAAAGAAGGTCGTGCTATGAACCGTCGCGTATTCGCTACGATTTCTGGTAGCCGTACTGTAGTGGCTCAACCTGGTCAAGCTCAATAATTTGAGTTTAACTTCGGTTAGAAAAAAGCGGCTCTTTTGAGTCGCTTTTTTTTATGTCAAAAAATTAAAAAAGAGACTTAAATTTGGCTAAAAGGCACTAACCAAAATGCCTTATTAACTTTTGAATAATCGTAGGATGTAAATGGATACATCTATTCAAAGGCAATAAAGCATGTAAAAATTCAAATTATTTGTATGTTAATTAATCATTTGTTTGCCTAAGAGCTTTAATTGAACATACACAGATTGTATTTATTTTTTTATAAAATCAATAATAAACAATTATTTACATTTGTCTTATCTACAATTTATAAAAAATTAATATTTATATTTCTCATTAAAAAAATATAATCATCGGGATTCATGATGAAGTTGAGAATTATTCTAAATATAATAATGATTATTATTCAAATAAAACTAATCTTGAAATGATGAATAATTTTGCAAAAACACACTTAGTACGTTCAATAACTATAGTGCTACTCGGTGTTGGAGGGGCTACTTCTGCGCTTGCAGCGGATACAACGGTACTTGAGACGATTGAAGTTGAGGTGCCAGCCGAAAAGCAGCTTGCAAATGGAAAATTGAAAGCGCAAACAGACCTTGGTGCACTGGGAAATCAAAAAATTGTTGATACGCCATTTAGCGTTGCTGCATATAGTGAAAAGTTAATTGAAGAACAACAAGCGACCACCGTGGGTGAAGTGCTGAGAAATGATGCAAGTATCCGCATTACCACCAATCAAGGCCACTTGAATGAAAACTTTAACCTACGTGGTTTTGATGTTAATCATGATGATATTGCATTGAATGGTATGTATGGTATGGCACCTTATGGGCGTGTACCAACTGAATTTTTAGATTCGGTAACGGTTTTAAAAGGTCCGAATGCATTGGTTGCAGGTATGTCGCCTGCAGGTGGAGTGGGTGGTGTTGTCATTGCCAAAACTAAGCGTGCAGATAAAGAAAAAACTCAAGTTTCAGCTTCAATGGAAGAAGGTGGTTTTTACCAATCAGGTTTTGACGTTTCGCGACGTTTTGGTGCTGAAAAAGAATTTGGTCTACGTGTGAATGGTGCTTATGGTCAAGGTGAGCACATTATTGAAGGCATGGAAGATAAACATGCATCAGGTGCAATTGCTGCAGACTATACAACGGATAAGTTAAAACTTAATTTTGATGCCTATGCGGTACGTGATGATCGTAATGGTGGGTCACCTGCAATGGCCGCGTTCGGCGTGAAAGATGCACATGGTCATATCTATAATGGCGTACTTGATGCGCCTAAAGGCGATACCAATTATTTTAGTAATTTAGAAGGTCATACAGATAGTGAGTTTGTAGGATTAAGTGGTGAATATGCATTCACGCCTGATTTAAATGTGTATGCGGGTGTAGGGTATATTGAAAAGGCCTATAGCGGACACATTTTTGGTACGCGTCTTATCGTAGGGCAAGCTGATGGTCATGCTACTTCACAGTACTATCGTACAGGGTCATCTGAGTCGATTACATCAGCCAATACAGGTTTCCAATATAAGTTTAATACAGGTGCTGTAAAACATGCTGTAAATGTTCGAGCTGATTATTTGACCAAAGAAACAGATCAGCATGTTGCGGCAACACAAGAGAAAATTAATTCAACTAATTTGTATGATCCTGATAAGACTGTAGGAATGCCTTCTGCGTACCCAGTGGTTAAACCGAATTTAGATAATAAATATACTAGCTATACGGTATCTGATCAGATTTCAATGTTGGATGATAAGTTACAATTTATTGTTGGTGCACGTTATCAAGATATCGACACCAAGAATTTACAGAAAAAAACAGGCTATCAAGACGATAAAATATCCCCAAGCTTAGGTATTGTGGTTAAACCATTTGGTGAGAATATTTCTATTTATGTAAACTATGTTGAAGGTCTTTCTGAAGGTGTAACGGTGAATAACGTTGCAGATGCCAACAATAATGTCACCTTTGCGCCATTCCAAACCAAACAATATGAATTGGGTGCTAAATATCAAACAGGTAGTTGGTTAAATACATTTGCACTGTATCAAATTGAAAAACCATCGACGATGTCTTCTGATTATTCTGATGGAATTACCGGCAGTAGTGTTAATCAAATCACAACAGATGATGCAGAAACACGTTCACGTGGCGTCGAATGGGTATTTTCTGGAGAGATTTATACAGGACTAAATCTGATGGGTAGTTTGGCGTATATTGATGCTGAATATACCAAAGCAGCGGTGAAAAGTGGCGTAACTAATCAAGGTAATACGGTATATGGTATTCCTGACTTTACCGCAACACTCAGCTTGGATTATGCAGTGCCGTATGTGGATGGTTTGAATGTCAATGCACGTGCAAACTACGTGAGTGAACAGTACTTAAATGAAACCAATACACTTAAACTGCCAGACTACACAATTTTAGATCTTGGTGCGCGCTATAAAACTCAATTAGGTGGTGTGAACACAACGTTCTTAGCGAATATTGATAACGTGACTGATGAAAAATATTGGGAAGGTACATTTAACTCAGGCTATGCCTTAGTGGGTGGTCCACGTACCTATAAAGTTGGCTTAACATTCGACTTTTAAATAACCAATACACGTCAATTCAAAAAGCCACCTATTTAAGGTGGCTTTTTTTCAAACTAATTGAGCAAGTTATTAGCTTAATGAATGTCTAATTTAGGGAATATATTGCTTCACCACACCATCATCCAGCAGCTGCTGAAAATGCTCAACAAGACTGGTTTCAATATTGCGGTAGCTGATGCCTAGCTCGGACTTACTTTTGTCGGCATTGAAGTAGATTGGAAAACCCATATTCAGCTCAACAAAAGACTTGGAAAAACCTGCCAGCGGGCCAAACAATTTAAATGCGGCTTTAGGCAACTGGTTGCGCGGGAAGGGGAATTTTGGACCAAAGTGCTGGCGCAGAATTTTGCCCATTTCCAGCAGGCTGAGCGTGCCGCCGCTGATAATATAACGGCCTTTTGCATTTGGGTTAAAGGCTGCTTGCAAGTGTGCATCCGCAACATCACGGACATCTACAATGCCATTCCACATCGGCGGTACACCTGCGAGGGTCATACCGTTAGCAAACTGCTCAAGCACTTCAACGCTGCCAGACTTGGTCATCGCAGTTAGTGAAGGGCCAAGAACCAGCGCTGGGTTGACACAAACCAGTTCCCAGCGGTTTTGTGCTTTTTGCATATCCCAAGCTTTGCGCTCCGCCATGACTTTTGAATATGGATAGGGCTGATGGGTTTCAGAGCTGGTGGTGTTCCAGTGAGACTCATCAAATTGGTTATTTGCTGTTTGCTTAATGTCGATCGCATCGCCATAAGTTGAAGCAATACTGGATGTCACCACCACGCGTTTTACAGATTCTGTTTGGTTGACGCTGTTTAATACATTTTCTGTGCCTATTACCGCAGGCTCAATAATATCTTTTACTGCATCTTTATAGTTGGTCACTACAAAAGGGGATGCCATATGGATCACAATTTCACAGCCTTGCATGGCTTCATCAAAGGCATGCGGTGTAAGTAAATTGGCTTCAAACAGTTTGAATGTGCCAGTACTTTGGTTTGCGATATTCTCTAAGTGAGCAAAGCTTTTTTTCTTATTCAGATCGCGTACGGTGGCGTGAACTGTATGTCCTTGTTCAAGCAGATTTTTAATGACCCAGCTGGCAATATAGCCTGTGGCGCCTGTAACGAGTATCGGTGTTGTCTTGGTATTCATGTTCTTCAACTTTAATTGACGCATTTTTTATCATATTGAGAATATTTAGTTTTGTCTTTGATTAATTTGAAAAAATATATTTTTATTATTGAGTTTAATGTGCTCTAAATTCAGCAGAAATCTCATGAGAGCGCTACAAAAGTGATTTTTTATTGATCTTAAAAATGCTCAGATGGGATGAGTGTTGGATAGATGCATATTCTTATGATTATGGGCGCAAAATCTCATAAATAAATGGACAAAGAGTCATATCTAACTTGTGAGCTTTAATTTAAAGCCTAGATCTTAGGTCTAGGCTTCTTCTGTTATTCACCAATTAAAATGTCTATGCGATAAACCATTTAAAATGTCCTGTTTTTAACTACAAGAGTCAAGCACAGGATTTAAATTTCTTTGTTCAATAACAACTTTCTGAGCTTTACGACTCGGCATACTTTTCTTGAGACGGGAACGTTTATTCTGTTTCTCCAATTCCTCATGTTGCTGCTGGATATGGGCCAGGACCGAACCTAATCTTTTATTCTCAACCACTTCATTCTGCTGTAGTCCAGCCAGTTTATTGAAGACGCTATAGTTGATCTTCCGTCCTTCATGCATAATTGCCACAGTACCATCCGGGTACTCCAGAAATGAAATGTATTGCCCAACAAGCTTATGATTCAGCTCTGTCGGTTCAAGCATATAAATACACTTGTCATAGGTCAGGGTCAGATTCTTGGTGACCTTACGCGGTTCCTGCCAGGTAAAAATATCATCCAGTTCAAGATCAGATTCGCTTAATGGCCGATGCAGGTTCTTTGAGTTTCGCGCACATTTGGCGAACTTCTGATTGAACTGCTCAATAAAGCAGGGTAACCATATATTGGCCTCTGCAATCGAACCGATGCCTTCCAGGCGCATCTCTTTGATCAGACGGTCCTGAAGGGTTCTGTTGGCACGTTCCACACGACCTTTGGCTTGAGGGGAGTTAGCGAAAATGATATCGATATTGAGAGTGCTCAGAACACGTCCAAACTGGGTAATCTTGGTGTCTTTCTTGCTACTTTGATTCACCCTAAAAACTGAATGTTTGTCACTGTAAAATGCCAATGGCTTACCATGCTGTTCGATATATAAACGTGTCGAAATCATATAGTCAAAGGCTGACTCTGACGCACAGAAGCGTAAATGCTGCAATTTTCCTGTGGCATCATCGATAAATACCAGTAGGCAGCACTTGGCAGAACGGCCTTCAAACCAATCATGGTGTGAGCCATCAATTTGGATCAATTCACCATAACAATCTCGGTTATAACGAGGCTGATATGGTCGTTTCAGGCGCTTGCAGCGAGGGATCCATAAATCGGCTGCAATCATCCAAGAACGTAGTGTTTCCACTGAAATATCAAATCCATGAACAGTGGTGAGCTTTTCATGCGCTAAAGTGGGTCCGAAACCATAAAGTTGATCTGAAACAATATTGAGACACTTAAGTCTGAGTTCTTCAGGAAGTTTAGAATTGCTGATTTGGCCACGACCGGCATGGGCTAATGCAGCGGGACCTTGAGCTTTGTATTTCTGCAGTAAGCGTCTGATCTGACGTTCTGAGATATGAAGTAGCTGAGCAGCCTGGGATTGAGTTATACGTTGATCACAGATTTCTTGCAAGACCGACAATCGTTTAAGTTCTTTATCCGACATAGACACCAACATATCAAACCGTCCGCTAAGGAAATTGCAAAAGCGCATATTCTAAAAGCGGACATTTTTACTTTGGAGAAACCGGACATTTCTACTTTGGGCTTACATTTTCATTTCGTATAACAGCCATTATGTTAAATGGAGGAGATCTGACATAATTCTTGGCTTCAGTTAACTTTCTAAAAATCTTATGACTACACTTAATATCGAAAAGAAAGCAAATCCCCTTTTAAGTGATGAGGCTCAAGAATTGTTGTGTTTTGCAACAATTAGTGAATCTAAATCTTGGAAAGATGTTCTCAATTTGTATTTAGAAATTAAAGCAAAAAATGCTCCTAAGAAAGTGTTAATGCTTTTAGAAGATATAGGACAGTGTGAATATACGTCTATGCATGCTTCGATGGGAGATGGACTTTATTTTGATACATCGGAAATTATTGAAGAGGGTGAAGATGAAGATATAAGCTATGACAACACCCTGCCATTTCAGGTTAAGTATCATATTGATCAATTATTAAGATCTGAAAATAAGGTGAACATTCATGATCTACATGGAAAATTTAATTATAGTGATCAAGACCTATCTGTTTTATTAAAAATTAATGAGCAGCCTGAAAAAATTTTAGATGAAGTTATTCAAATTAAATTAGTTAATTCTGAAAATGATCATGAAAAATTTGCAGCACAGCTCAATGGATATTTTAGTTGTGATCTATCTCCTTTTGAATCTTTCAGTTTAATCCAATATTTGGATAAGAATTTTGATCTAGAATATGTTGGCTTAGGTGCGAGTTTATTATTTTTTATCAAGAAGCCAAGCTTTACCTTAGAGAAACTGGATTCTCTCTTCGAAGAATTAGATAACATTTATTCTTATAATCAAGAAACTAGTAGTAGGTTGAAACGACATTTATCAGATCATAATTATATGATCTTACCGTATGTTGATTCTCTAGATATATTTGATTTAGATGGATAATGAATATTAAGTTCCCCTAAAATTAACATAATACACGCTATACGAATACTAACTTTTATTTCATATAAATCATTATTTTATGCTGATATGAAAAGCCCTATCATCACAGATTGGGCTTTTTTGTTGATTCTTCATCTTCCACGGTTTTTTTAATGAAATCTAATGCTATAGCAACCAAAAATGTACAGATTAAATAAGAATAGATGTCCACGTGGTTATTGATTTGCAGAAAGACAAATAACAGGTTGGGGGAGCAATTGGGGGGTAAATTCACGTACAATATCAACTAATTTGCAGGTAGATATCCTGCCTTATCAGATGATTCTGTTCTCCCGTTGAATATTGGCATACATATGGCGCAAGCAAAGAAATCTTTTCCGCAGCAAAAGTCGGAATTACATGCACGAAATCTGCACCGTAGTCGTTACGATTTTCCTCAGTTAATCAAGAGCTGTAAGGAACTTGCACCTTTTGTCAGCCCAAATAAATATAACGATTTATCGGTAGATTTTTCTGATCCGCACGCTGTGAAAATGTTGAATAAAGCATTGCTCAAGCATTTTTATGGCATTCAATATTGGGATATTCCTCAAGATTATCTTTGTCCGCCTATTCCGGGGCGAGCGGACTATATCCACTATTTGGCTGACTTGTTGAGTGCTAACAATAAAGGTCTGATTCCAGCTGGAAACACCGTTCAAGTCTTAGATATTGGCGTTGGCGCGAACTGTATTTATCCGATCATTGGTCATCGAAGCTATGGCTGGAAATTTGTCGGCTCAGACATTCATGCTGCATCGGTTAAAAGTGCCCAATTTATTGTGGAGGCAAATCCGAATCTGCGTAAAGGTATTCAGATTCGATTGCAGAAAAAAGCGAGCAATATTTTCAATGGTGTGATCAAACCTTCAGATCGTTTTGATTTGACCATGTGTAATCCGCCATTTCATGCCTCGCAAGATGAAGCCAACGCGACAGCAACGCAAAAATTAAGAAAACTGGGCAAGCCGGTTGATCGTACCAAGGTGGTGTTAAACTTTGGAGGTCAAAAAAACGAACTCTGGTGTGATGGCGGCGAAGAACGATTTGTCTGCCAAATGGTGCAAGAGAGCATTCAGTTTGCAGAGCAATGCCTTTGGTTTAGTACACTAGTTTCCAAGAAAACAACATTGCCAGTGCTTTTAAAGGCCTTAGCGAAGAGCGGCGCAGTGGATGTGAAAACTATTAAAATGACTCAGGGACAAAAAGAAAGCCGTTTTGTCGCTTGGACTTTTTTAGATTCAAAGCAGCAGCAAGCATGGAACAATGCACGTTGGACTTCAGCTTAAGTCTGTCTTCTTTGGAAATTTGGGTCATCAGTGCACTATTCCATGAATAGAGGCGAGGCATTGCAAGTATGGCGTCTTGGATCAATCCGGCGAATTTTTGCTAAACAAGACGCATTGTTAATTGTTACAAAAAACAGCATCTAGCGATTTTTGATTATTTCGTGTTCTAAATGCCTTAAATTTTCTGCAAGGGCTTCTTTTATATGTGAAAAATGCGCGGAATTGAACTGCAAATGCGTATGTTTATCATTTAAATTTTATATAAATCATAAACTTACAAAAATTATATTTTGCATTCATTTTGAAACTTGTCCATAATATTTGAAAAGGGTATGGAGTGAAGAAAATGCGTGGCAATCCAGAAGTCGTAGACTACTTAAATATGCTGATCGGTGGCGAACTGGCTGCTCGTGATCAATACTTAATTCATTCCCGTATGTATGAAGATTGGGGCCTGAGCAAAATCTTTGAACGTATCGATCATGAAAGCCAAGAAGAAGGCTCACATGCAGATGCATTGATTCGTCGCGTATTGTTCCTTGAAGGAACGCCGAATATGAATCGTGATGATATTGAAGTCGGTACAGACGTTGTGACCTGTTTAAAAGCGGATTTGGCGCTTGAATATCATGTTCGTGAGAAACTAGCACAAGGCGTAAAATTGTGTGAAGAAAAAGGTGACTATGTGACCCGTGACATGCTACGTCAGCAAATGTCAGATACTGAAGAAGATCATACTTACTGGCTTGAAAAGCAAATGCGTTTGATCGAACTGATTGGCTTACCAAACTATATTCAGTCTCAAATGTAAATTGCGAAAGAATCTAAAGACCCAGCACAAGCTGGGTTTTTTATTAAGTCATGAAAACTATTGTTGTAGTTTTTTGATATCTGCCAAAACTTGCGCCGCATGTGTCTGTGTATTCACACTACTGTAGTGATAAACAATAATACCTTTCGGATCAATGAGAAAAGTTTCACGTTTGGCAACTTTTAAAATCCCTAAGTTTCGTACAATACCTAACTGTGTAGCCAGCTTATGTTGCTGGTCGGCAAGAATTGGAAAGGGAAGTCCCAGTGCTTCAGAGAACTTTTGATGTGAAGCAACATCATCTAAGCTTGCGCCCAAAACAACCGCATTAGTTTTAAAAAATTGTGGATACAGGGTTTTAAATTGATTGGCTTCTTCTGTACAACCGGGTGAGTTGTCTTTGGGGTAAAAGTACAGAACAAGCCATTTCCCTTGATATTGCTTCAGTTCGTGCCATTTTCCATTTTGATCTTGCAATTTAAAGTTGGGTGCGGGTGTGCCTACCCATTGTTTTTGTTTGTTTTGACTGGTGCTGAGTATTGATGTTTCGGCAACTGTGATTTGGGTAGTTGCTATTAAAGCATATGTCATGAAACAGATTTTAAGGAATGAAGAAACTTTCATAGAGCATCAGTTTATATTGTTCTTTATCTGATCTTAGCAAATTTTAAAGCGATGTAGGCAGTCAGATTTTATATCTATTGAAATTGATTCCAAATGTATTTTGCAAATCGGTTGATGTGCTGAAATGCCACTATCAAACTTACTTTGAACTTTTATACTATTTGGAATCGGTTAATTTTAGAGTTTGCATTGAATCAACATATTTTACTTATTACTGGCTGGGGCGGCGGTCGTAAATTACTTGCTCCTTTACAGCAGGCATTGATCACACAAGGTTATCAGGTCGAATTATGGAATATTTTTGATGCCTTAAATCTAGAAGTGATCGAACAGAAAGTTGAATTGGCGCAGAAATTTGATGTGATTATTGGCTGGTCTCTT
This sequence comes from Acinetobacter sp. YH12096, assembly GCF_013419215.1. Taxonomy (NCBI): domain Bacteria; kingdom Pseudomonadati; phylum Pseudomonadota; class Gammaproteobacteria; order Moraxellales; family Moraxellaceae; genus Acinetobacter; species Acinetobacter sp. YH12096. Next base: position 46,621 of record NZ_VPAM01000015.1, read on the forward strand.
GGTGGTCAATTGGCGACGATTTTGGTAGATGAAATTCAAAAAAAATATCAACAACAGAAAGCGCTGATCACATTAGGTTCAAATCCAAGTTTTGTGGCTGATGAACAGTGGCCTGCTGCGATGGATCAAGTCAGTTTTCAAAGCTTCAAACAATCTTTCGAGCAGGATGCAATTTCGACCCTAAAAAAGTTTGGTTATATGGTTTGTCAGGGCACTGATAGCAGCAAGCAAGATTTCATCACCTTGCAAAGTTTGATTCAAGCGCAAAATTTAGATGTGCTTCGAGCAGGATTGAACTGTTTGGAGAAGCTTAATAATGTCAGTATCTTGAAAAATTACACTGGTCATCAATACCATTTGTTTGCTAAGCAAGATTTTTTAGTTAGTTACAAAGTTGAACGCTTACTGCGTAATTTAGCTGTAAAGTTTTTGGAGACTGAATTGGTTTCTGGCTCACATGGCTTTCCATTGTTTCAATCTGAAGTCATAAGTTGCAAAATCTGCCAATATTTAAAGAAAATAGAACAAATCTCTGACTAGCTGGGCTTTATGGCAATTTATTTTTCATTGCCGTGGGTTTAACATCTTGCCACATTGATGTTTTAGCCTGATACATGGAGTGAGGGATGGCCAATTTAACCGATCTACAATTTGATCAGCAGCATATTTGGCATCCCTATACATCGATGACTCAGCCCCTTCCAACGTTTAAAGTGAAACGTGCACAAGGGGTGATGATTGAGCTTGAAGATGGTCATCAATTGATTGATGGTATGTCTTCATGGTGGTGTGCGATTCATGGTTATAACCATCCCGAGCTAAATCAGGCAGTGACCGATCAACTGCAACAGATGTCACATATCATGTTCGGTGGATTGACGCATGATCCCGCGATTCAACTGGCTAAATTACTGTTAAAAATCACCCCGCCCAGTTTAGATAAAATTTTCTTTGCTGACTCAGGTTCGGTTGCTGTCGAAGTGGCCTTAAAAATGGCGGTGCAGTATTGGGCGTCTTTGCATCAACCGAATAAAACCAATTTTGTCACTCCACGTTCTGGCTATCATGGCGACACTTGGAATGCGATGTCTGTGTGTGATCCCGTGACAGGAATGCATCAGATATTTGGTTCCAGTTTGCCCAATCGATTTTTTGTTCCCGAGCCGCAAGTTGGCTTTTATGAAGAATGGAATCCAGCGGATATTGCTGAACTGGAAAAGACACTCGCCGAACAGCATGCGCAGATTGCAGGCCTGATTTTAGAGCCGATCGTGCAAGGTGCCGGAGGTATGCGTTTCTATCATCCTGAATATTTGCGTCACGCTAAATTACTCTGCGAGAAATATCAGGTCTTATTGATTTTTGATGAAATTGCTACAGGCTTTGGCCGTACCGGAAAATTATTTGCATGGGAATGGGCCGCAGTTGAGCCAGATATTATGTGTATTGGTAAAGGACTGACAGGCGGTTATATGACCTTGTCTGCAACCCTGACTACGCAGAAAGTCGCGAATACGATTAGCCAAGGCGAAGCGGGTGTGTTTATGCATGGCCCAACCTTTATGGCAAATCCTTTGGCTTGCGCTGTGGCTGTAAAAAGTACCGAACTGCTGCTGTCTCGAGATTGGCAAGCGAATATTCGACGTATCGAAACACAATTGAAGTTTCATTTACCAGCACTTTCATCGCTTGAACATGTCAAAGATGTGCGAATACTTGGTGCAATTGGTGTGGTGGAATTGACCTTTAATGTAGATATGAAAACGCTACAACAGGAGTTTGTCCGTCGTGGTATTTGGATTCGTCCATTTGGAAAACTGGTTTATGTGATGCCCCCATATATTATTTCAGAGCATGAATTAAAAAATTTGTTAGAACACATGGTTGAGGTGGTGAAAAACATGGTGCAGCCAGCATGAATCTGCTCAACCATTTTTCAGATCAACTTGATCAACTAAAACAGCACGGCAACTTACGTCAGTTCGCTACAAATCATCAGCACGATCGTTACATTAGTATTCACGATCGCAACATGTTGAATTTAGCGTCAAATGACTATTTAGGTTTGGCTTCAAACCTACATCTACGTGAACAGTTTTTTGATGAAACCCCGAACGCACAGCGTTGGATGAGTTCATCCTCTTCGCGGTTGCTGACGGGCAATTTTCCAGAATATGAGCAACTTGAATCAACATTAAGTGATGCCTTTCATGGTCGTGCAGCGCTGCTCTTTAATAGCGGTTACCACATGAATATCGGTATTTTACCTTCGCTCGCAGACAGTAAAACCTTGATATTGGCGGATAAGTTAATTCATGCCAGTATGATTGATGGCATCCGATTATCGAGTGCGAAATATGTACGTTATCGCCATAATGATTTGGCACATTTATCTCAGCTTTTATGCAAATATCATGAAGATGAGGCTTTTGAGCGGATCATTGTAGTGACGGAATCGATTTTCAGCATGGATGGTGATGAAACCGATTTGGCTGAACTGGTACGGATTAAAAAACAATTTCCCAAAGTGATGTTGTATGTCGATGAGGCGCATGCAATCGGTGTGCGCGGTGAGCGTGGTTTAGGCTGTGCTGAGCAATATCAGGTGATGGATGATATTGATCTTTTAGTCGGGACATTTGGTAAAGCACTGGCTTCAATAGGGGGGTATCTCATCTGTCATGCGATTATTCGTGACTATTTGATTAACTCGATGCGACCGTTGATTTTTAGTACCGCACAGCCCCCGATCTGTATGGCGTGGACAGATTTTATCTTCAAGAATGTTTTAAATTTAAAAGCAGAGCGTCAATATTTACAGCAAATCAGTCAAAGTTTGCAGCGAGCTGTGCAAGACAAAGGTTTTGATTGTCCATCTACATCACATATTGTGCCCGTCATTATTGGCGAGTCGAATAAAACTGTTGCCAAGGCTCAAGCTTTGCAAGCGGCAGGTTTTTATATCATGCCTGTACGTCCACCCACTGTGCCGCAGCATAGTTCGCGCTTACGCATTTCACTCACTGCTCAGATTGCACAAACAGATCTTGATCAGTTGACTCAATTGTTGTGAGTGACTTGTGAATAATATTGAGATTAATAAATCCCAAGTGGCTTTGCGATTTGCTCAGGCAGGGCAGAGCTATGCTGAACATGCCGTTGTACAAAAAGAGATTGCTCAACATTTATTTGAGTTGATGCAGCAGTATTGTCTAAAGTTGCAAAATCATCCTATAGAAACGGTTTTTGAAATTGGATGTGGCTCGGGGAATTTAAGCCATTTAATGCTGGAAAATATGCAAATCAATCATTTGGTTTTAAATGATCTATATGCAGAAATTCAACAGCATTTTCCGTCAAGTCCGCAGATTCAGTACAGACTTGGAGATATCGAACAACTTGAATTTCCACAGCATATCGACTTGATCGCAACTAGTTCGGCTTTGCAATGGGTAGGGAACTTTGCGGGCATTGTTGAAAAAGCCTTTCAAAATTTAAATCCAGGGGCATATTTTTGTTTTTCGACCTTTGGAAAGCAAAATTTACAGGAAATAAAAGCTTTGACTGGGCAGGGTTTGGACTACCTCGATGTTGAAATGCTTCAAGCCATATTAAGTCAAAATGGTTTTGAAATTCTGCATCTTTCAGAGCAGACAGCGGCATTATATTTTGATCATCCAAAGCAGGTTTTGCAGCATTTAAAAGCGACAGGTGTGACTGCGACAGCCTCACATTTTCGTTGGACGAAACAATCGCTCTTTGATTTTTATTCAGCATATCAACAGTTTTCTTTGCGCGATGAAACTGGGCAGATGCGTTATGCACTGACCTATCATCCGATTTTTTGTATTGCACGGAGAATGCCATGACAGGGCAAGTTTATTTCATTAGTGGGATCGATACAGGCATCGGTAAAACATATACCACGGGCTATTTGGCTAAAATATGGAATGAACAAGGGGCGCGAACGATCACGCAAAAGTTGATTCAAACAGGCAATGTCGATATTTCTGAAGATATAGAACAACATCGTCAAATTATGGGTACGGGGTTGTTGGTCGAAGATGAAACTAAACTCACGATGCCTGAAATATTTAGTTATCCTGCGTCGCCACATCTCGCCACCAAACTTGATGGACGTGACATTGATTTTGCTAAAATTGAATATGCGACAAAACGTTTAACTGAAAAATATGACAACGTTTTACTCGAAGGTGCGGGTGGTTTGATGGTGCCATTAACCACGGATCTTTTAACCATCGATTATGTTGTAGAGAAACAATATCCCGTTATTTTGGTGACTTCGGGGCGTTTGGGCAGCATTAACCATACGATTTTAAGTTTGGAAGCACTAAAAAGTCGGGGCTTAGCACTTTATGCACTGGCTTATAATTTAAATGATGAATCGCAAGATGCATTGATTTCTAAAAATACTGCTGAATATTTAAAAGCATATTTAGCCAAACACTTTGCACAAGCGTTATGGATTGATGTTCCTGTATTGGCATAATGGGCTAACTCTTTATATTGACTATGATTGGGCGTGTTTATGACGGATCATGCGTTTATAGAGCTTGCGATTCAACTCGTGAAAGAAAATATTGAGCAAGGTGGTCGCCATTTGGTGCTGTGATCGTTAAGCATGGCGTTGTGGTGAGTACAGGGGTGAACCAAATATTAATCTCAGGTGATCCGACATCTCATGCTGAGTTAAATGCATTAAGACAAGCCGCCCAAGATTTAAATACGACGTCTTTGAAGGATTGTGTCGTTTATGCGAGCGGACAACCATGTCCAATGTGTTTGGCAGCTCTGCGAATGGCTGGTGTTGAAAAAATTGTATATGCCTATTCGAATGCTGATGCAGAAGCCTATGGCTTATCTACAGCAGAAATTGCCGAAAAATTAAGACTTGAACCGCACAAACAGCAAGGGTTGAGTTTTAGTCAGTTAAAGCCAAACTCTGATCATGAGCTATATGAATTTTGGAAGCAGAAAAATACTTAATAAATACTAAGAGTTTCTTTCTGAGTCACTAACTGTATAGATTTCTGTGAAGAATTAAAAAAGCCAACTGAGGTGATCAGTTGGCTTTTTTTGTTGGGGAGCAATTATTGATTTGCTGAGACCCCAATTTTTTTGACATTCAAACGTTGTGCTGCTGCCATCACCATAGCGACATCTTTATATTCTGTCATTTTGTCAGGTTGCACTTTGATCGTATCCTGATCTGCTTGTTGTGCAACACCAGCAAAAAGTGTTTCTAAAGCTTGCTTATTGGCAACGGGTTGACCATTCCAAAATAATTTACCTTGCGCATCAATCCGTAAAGTGACCGGCTCAGGCGGCTTTTCATTGGTTGGCGGTGGCGTACCGTTTGGCAAATCAATATTGATCGAGTTATTTGGAATTGGAATTGTGATAATAAACATAATGAGCAAAACCAACATCACATCGATCAATGGCGTCATGTTGACGTCCAACATAACATCATCGTCTTTATCGGAACCGACATTCATTCCCATACCTTGTCCCTCATCCGATTATGGTGCGGCAACAGGGGTGGTGACAAAAGCAATTTTGCCAATTCCTGCTGCTTGTGTTGCACTAATGACTTCATCAATCGCTTCATATTTCGTCACCTGATCGCCACGGATATGAACTTCAGGTTGCGGACGCTTTTTAGCTTCCGCTTGTAGTCGACTGATCAGCGTATCTTTATCTGCAATGTATTTTTCATTCCAGAAGATATCGCCATTTTTATTGACAGCAATCTGAATATTGATCGGTTTGGTTTCATAAGGCGTATTCTTTTCCTCAGGCAACTTCACCGGAACTGTATGGATTGCAACAGGTACTGTAATTAAGAAAATAATGAGCAGCACCAACATAATATCAACCAAAGGTGTTGTGTTAATGGCTGAAATTACATCATCTTCGTCACCATCTGAATTGACCATCATTCCCATGGCTGATGCCTCTCTTATTTTGTGTCGTTATTATTGTTTTTGATCTCACCGCTTAAAAGTACGGTGTGTAGATCTGAACCAAAGGTACGAACATTATCTAGAACTGCTTTATTACGACGTGTTAACCAGTTATAGCCAAGAACCGCAGGTACTGCTACAGCCAAACCAATTGCCGTCATAATTAGGGCTTCACCGACTGGGCCTGCAACTTTATCAATAGATGCTTGACCTGAAATACCAATTGCCGTTAAAGCATGGTAAATACCCCAAACTGTACCGAATAAACCCACAAATGGTGCAGTCGAACCTACAGTAGCGAGGAAAGCTAATCCACCACTTAAATGGCTTTGAATTTTATCGATAGCACGCTGGATTGAAATAGTTACCCATGTGTTGAAGTCGATACGTTCCAGCAGATTACCGCCGTGTTTTTTGGTTGAATTAATGCCTTTTTCTGCAATAAAGCGGTATGCACTCGATTCGTCTAAGGTTTCTGCAGCGCTATCAATTGAAGCTGCATCCCAAAATTTAGCTTCAGCTTCTTTGCCTTGGCGCTTAATTTTAGCTTGTTGAATAAATTTAGTGACCATGATGTACCAAGTTCCAATCGACATCAGGACCAAGATAAAGAGTGTCGATTTAGCAACGATGTCACCTTCACGCCATAGTGCTTCTAAGCCATACGGGTTGTGGACCTCTTGGGTTGCTGTAGGCATTGGTGGCGGTGCAGGTGTATTTGTTGTATTCGTAGTTTCTACTTGTGTTGTTGCAGTATTTGCAGATTCTTCAGCAAATGCTGCTTGCAGTGGGAGTAATGTACTTGTTACTAAAACTGTAGCAGATGCAAAAATACGCGCAGATTTCATCATTTTATTCATTTATATTCTCCAAATTTTTGTAGATTTATTAATCAAGTTTAAATTCGTATTCAATATCAAACCAATCTTCAACTGGCTCACCATTTTTGAGTGCAGGCTTAAATGTACATAAGCTGAATGCTTTGCTAGCAGCCTTATCTAGAGATTTAGTACCACTCGATTTTTTGACCTTCACTTGTTTCGCACTGCCGTCAGGCCCAACCAATACAGAGATGCGGACAGTTCCTACTTCTTCTGCCATTGCAGCTTCACGAGGGTAATCTGGTTCTTTACATCCAACGCTACCCTCAGATGCACCACGTGTTTCCCCAGCTGGTTTTGGAGCAGGGGCAGGAGCGGGTGCTGCCGCAGCGACTGGTGCAGGTGCTGCAACAGGGCTAGGAGATGGAGAGGCTGTAGGCGTAGGTGTTGAAACGGCTTTAACTGTTTGTGTTGGTGCAGCTTTTTCAACGACCTTTTGTTCAGGTTGAGGGTCTGGTGTTTTGAGCACTTCCTTAACGAGTTTTGGTAGTTCAGGTGGTTTTTCAATTGGTTTCGGTTTTTCTGGCTCAGGTTTTTTATCTTGAATAATGATTAATTCAACAGGTTCTTCTACAGTTTTCTCACCTTTTTTGGACAGGCCAGTAATTAATCCGTAGAGTACAATGAGATGCAGAAGAATGACTGCCCCAATTCCGATCAGGCGTTTGCCGGAATTATTTTCTAATTCGGAAAAGCTTTTGCCCATTACTACTCCTGAAATGTGAGACAAACAATCAATAGTGAAATTGGCACTTGAGATATAAGTGTTTTTTGCATTTTTTTATGTTTGACTAATTAATTAAATAAATAGTGCCAGTACAATTCCAGTTGGAATCGTACTGGCAAATTTAGCTTTTAGAACTTGTAAGTACCACGGACATAGAATGTACGACCAGTAGGATCGCTATAACGAGGGTCATAACCATATTGGAAGTTATCTAATACGTTCGATGCAGCAGGCTCTTCAGCAAATAGGTTTTTGATACCACCAGTGATTTCTAAGTTTTTGAAACCACTGTATGTTCCTGCAACGTTATACAGTGTGTAGTCAGGAACACGATGTTTGTCGAACTGTGCTTTCCCAGTTTGGTTTTGGTCGTCATAACCACGGAAGAACTGTTGTTCAAAAATCATTTTCCAGTTTTCATAACTCCAGTTTAGATTTGCTGTGTGTTTCCAACGTAAAACAGCTGGATCGTCATACACGCCAACTAAGCCTTCCCAAGCACCATCTTTTTCTTCTTGATAGTCATTTTTGATGACATAGGTACCATTAATGCCAAAGCCGAAACGACCTGTCGCGGTTAATGGTGAAAGATAATCTAAGCTAATGTCGATACCTTGAGTTTTAATACCCCCTGTATTCATTAGAATGGTATTGATGTATTCAATACGACCATCGGCACCACGCACGAATAATGAAGCATATTTCTCAGGATCTTCAAAAATTGAAGTTTCACCCACTTGGCCAACTAATTCGTCAATTTCAATGTTGTAATAATCAACAGCTAAAACTAAGTTTTTAATTGGTTCGTAAACAAAACCAGCGGTAAATGTTTTAGATTCTTCTGGCTGAAGATCTGGGTTACCACCTTGCATACGGTAGAACTGAGTATTACATTCGGTTTGATATTGAGGTGAAGTTGGATTACCGCCTGGACAAAGGACAGGGTCGTTATATTTTGCGCCAGTGTAGGTTTTGCTTTGTTGCGCATTAATTTCCCAAAGGCTTGGAGCACGGAAACCAGTACTGTATGTACTACGGAACATAAGTTGCTTCATTGGTTCCCAACGAATACCGACTTTTGGATTGAAAGTGTCGCCAAAATCGCTGTAGTCGTCATAACGTGCTGCAAGTTGAGCTTCAATCGTTTTGGTAATTGGAATTTGAAGCTCAGCAAAAGCGGCATTAATATCTCGGTCACCTTTACTCAGAGGTTTGTCAGGGTCAATACCACTACCCGGTACAAGGCGTACTAACTCAGAGTTAACTTTTGCTTCCCAATCTTGAGTTGTAAAACTTCCACCAAATGCAAAACCAACATCACCAGCTGGTAAGGTGTAAATCGGGCGGCTCACGGTAAAGTCAAATGTTGTGGAATCAAGTGTTGCTTCGTTTGTTGTACCACTCACATTTAAAGAGTTCCAAACGTTAGCATCTGCAGATGGACCAAATGGGTTGATTGTGCCGTCATTTAATCCTTCTTGTAGTTTGTTACGATTTAAGTATCCACTAACAAAGCTATCCGATGCTTCGCCTTTTGCGTAAGTTACGCCACCGTTGATATCCCAACCATATGCTTCACCTTCAAGTCCAGCAAAAATACGATGTGATTCATTGATAGATTGTGAAACACGGTTGCCTGCTTGAGAGCGTAAGTAAAGTTGTAATGGATCACCACTTAGACCATCAACACCAGGGGTAATACCCTCGCCTGGATAATATTGACTGCTTTTAGGAATCGTGACAGAGCGGCTGTAGACGTCTGGAGCAATAGAAGTCGTCACTTTGCTTTTTGCATAGACATATTCACCAATAGCGTTGAAGTTATCGCTAAGTTTGATGGTTGCACGACCAATTGCAGACAAGTCCTCAGTTTCTGGCTGAATACCAATTAAAGCTTGCGTATTGAGGAAGCAGAGTCCGCCATCTTCAGTGACATTGGTTAAATTATTACAATTGGCTGCACCACCATACGGGTTCGCTAATACACCTTCAGGATTTCCGTCAGCATCTAAAGGCCCGCCGTTTGGATCAAGAAAGTTAGCAGGGAAGCCATTTGCTGAACCAGCATCGATACCTAACTCAGGTAGAAGGCCACCACGACGGCTGACTTTACGGTCTTTTGCCATAATTTCTTTGGCTTTACGGTAGTCAATTGCGCCATAAACGTTAAAACCTTGTTCATCTAAGTCGCCATAGCCACCAAAAATCGAAACATCGTATTCTTCGCCGCCTTTATCTTCTGGTTTGAGTAAACCACCGCTAATACCTAAGCCTGTGTATTGTTTTTTGGTAATAAAGTTAATTACACCTGCGATTGCATCTGCACCATAAATTGCAGAGGCACCATCACGTAAAACCTCAATACGTTCGACCATTGCAAGCGGAATGGTATTTAAGTTGGTTTCAGAGGTACTAAATGGGCTATAAGCCAAACGACGTCCATTAAGTAGGACAAGGGTTTTATCTGATCCTAGGCCACGTAAGTTCGCTGTTGAGCCTGATGTATTACTTGCACCAACGTTTTGCGCTGTACTGTATCCCGCTTGGTTCGCACTAATTTTTATTAAGGCTTCTTCAGTCGTTGTAACCCCTTGTTTAGTTAATTCTTCAACTTTAATCACCGTAATAGGTGAAGAACTTTGAGCAGAAACCCCTTTAATGGATGAACCAGTCACAGTTACTTTGGCTACTTTCGTTGGCTTAACTGTTTCTTCTTCATTTGTTTCTGCTGCATGCGCTAAAGATAAACACAGCATACTTAAACTAAGAGTACTTAATTTAAGTATTGTTTTGCTAAATGGTGTGCCCCCCACAGATTTAGCATTTTTTTTCTCTTTCATAGTAAAAGTATTCCTTTTTGTTGTAGTTAGCGATATTGCTTGATTCTTTTTAAGCAATTCAAGTGCCATATTTATATTTAAATTTTATTTTCAAATATAAAATACTGATAAATATCTACATTATTGGTTTTAAATTGGAGAACTTTAAGATGAACGGTAAGTATATTTTTTTAAAGTTATCCTTTTGATTGGGTTTTATTGGGAATTTAACTTTTGATCAAAAAAAATTTTAAAAACATGAATGGATGCAAATTAAACCACAAAAAGTGTGATTTAATTCATATTTATGTGTTTGATTTATAAGGCTAATAAGAGAAATAAATAAAAAATAAAAACCATAAATTCAGTTGTTTAGTTGTCTGTTGTCTGTCATTTCATCTGATCGTGATCCATTATGAATCAGGAATGTATTATATTTGTGCAGAATGTGCATGGATGAGTACACATCCGAGAGTTGAATTTTTGATAAAAACGAGCTTTACTCGGAAAGTCACTATTAGTATAAATTTATCTTAAAAAATGAATTTAAAAGGATATTTAATTCAGATAACTTTCAACCAAGGAGTGGTGGCATGAATTTCGCTTTATATTAATTGCTGTATTAAGTTCTACGTTTAAAACTCAATTTAAACTGGATTGTTTTATTTTAGTGAGGGTGGCTTTATTTAAAGTCTGCTTGCGGCTTTGTATTATTAAAAAATCATCAGAAAGGAAAAGGTTTGGAAACTAGAAAATTTAAAATAGCGCTCCTTGCATTATTAATTTCAACAGGGATGATGGCCGAGGTTCAAGCTTCTGCACAATCGAATAAAGTTTTAAATATTGCATTTGAAGCACCTGATGATGGTTTTGATATGGTCAAAACCTATAATTATTATAGTGGCAATATTGCGGAAGCGATTTTTGAACCCTTATTGAAATATGACTATCTAGCACGTCCTGTCGTTCTTGTCCCAAATACCATTGAAGCGATGCCAAAGATTGAACAAGAAGGAAAAGTCTATACCTTCAAAATCAAACGAGGTATCCATTTTTCAGATGATTCTGCCTTTAAGGGAAAGAAACGCGAGCTGGTTGCGCAGGATTACATTTACGCGATTCAACGAATTTTAGATCCGGCTAATCGTTCTCCGACCTATTCATTTATTGATGGCAAGATCTTAGGGGGGGATGCGGTCGTTGCGGATGCAAAGAAGTCTGGGAAATTTAATTACAATGCGGCAATTGCCGGCCTAAAAGCGATAGATCCTTATACGTTGCAAATTACTTTGACGCGCCCTGACTATAATTTTCAATATATTTTGGCCTATGTTACGTTTGGAGCAGTTTCAAAAGAAGTTGTTGAATTTTATGGCAATAAAATTGCACAACATCCTGTAGGAACGGGGCCGTATCAGCTCAGTAAATATGTGCCACGTAGCAAGATCGAACTGGTTGCAAACCCGAATTATCGTGGTTTTGTTTGGAATTTTAAATCGACAGGCACAGCTTGGGACAATCAGTTAGTTAAAGAAATGAACGGGAAGAAAATGCCGCAAATCGGCAAAGTTTCCGTCAGTATTATTGAAGAAGAACAGTCACGGTGGTTAGCATTTAAAACAGGGCAGCTGAATTTTGATAAATTGACCTCAAATGCAGTACCGCAAGCCTTAGATTCGCAAAATAAACTTAAGCCTGATATGCAAAAGCTCGGCATTAAGCATTATCCAAATAAAGATGCTGAAATCACCTACAGCATGTTCAATATGCAAGACCCGCTTGTCGGTGGTCAAAGCCTTGAAAAGATTGCGTTACGCCGTGCTATCAGCATGTCATACAATCAAGCTGAAGCGATTAAACAGTTATATCAAGGGCAGGCCGTAAAGGCTGAAATGTTTTTGCCAGAAGGTGTGAGTGGCTTTAATCCAAAATATCGCAGCAGTTTGGGATATAACCCATTGCTGGCCAATAAATTACTGGATCGATTTGGGTATAAGAAAGGTGCTGATGGTTATCGAACCTTGCCCGATGGTAAAGCGTTGACCTTAAAAATAAATACTGAAAATAGCTCTAAATCGGTGATTCAATCTGAGTTGTGGAAAAAAAATCTCGATGCCATTGGGATACGGGTACAGTTTAAGGTCAGTAACTTTGCTGATAATTTAAAAGAAGCAATGCAATGTAAATATATGATGTGGTCAGGAGCGTGGATTGCAGATTATCCTGAAGGGGAGAACTTTGCTCAATTACTATATGGGCCAAATTCAGGACAAGGGAATTTAAGTTGTTATCAATCTAAAGCTTATGACGCTTTATATAAACAAGCAATTGTGTTGAAACCTAAAGATCGTGAACCTTTTTATGAAAAAATGAACCGTCAAATTGAAGCGGATAACCCTTGGATTATCCATTCTACACGGATTCGTAATTGGTTAATTCACCCTGAAATTCAGGGGTATAAAACACATCCAATGATGAACACCAGTTGGCAATATCTCGATATTCAGCCTAGTAAAAAATAATTGAGTCAGGATTACAATGAAGCGAAATTCGAATTTTACGCTAACCAAATTTGCTACAGCGTGTTTGATGGGGGGAGTGCTATTCAGTGCGATGCCGACATTAGCAATGGCAAAGAATCCAGCAGATCCAAATAAAGTTTTACGTCATATTTTCCCTGTCGCAGAAACAGGTTTTGACCCAGTTGGCGTACATGATCTGTATTCTGCACATGTGAATACCTCAATCTTTGAAACCTTATATACCTATGACTATTTAGCATCACCGGCAAAGTTGGTTCCTAAAACGGCGGCTGCGATGCCAGAAATCAGTGCAGATGGTTTGACTTATACCATTCGCCTGCAAAAAGGCATTTATTTTGCTGATGATCCTGTGTTTAAGGGCAAGAAAAGAGAGTTAACCTCGGCTGATTATGCATATACCTTTAGACGTTTAGTCGATCCACAACTTCGCTCACCAAACAGTTGGCTACTCGATGGCCGCATTTTAGGCATGGAGAAGGTTTTAGATAAGGCGAAAAAAACAGGTAAGTTTGACTATGATGCACCCATTGAAGGCATACAAACTCCTGATCGTTATACCCTTGTCATTCGTTTAAATTCTCCAGATCAAAACTTTCCAATGTTATTGGCTCATCAACCTGCATCGGCTATGGCACGTGAAGTGGTCGAAAAATATCGAGACAAAGCGGGTTTTGTGATGGGTAAACCGGTGGGTACAGGGCCATATATTTTGACGCGCTGGACACCTGGCTCACGAATTATTTTAAAGGCCAATCCCAACTATCGTGGTTTTGTCTGGGACTTCAAGGCATCAGATGCCAAAGATGAAAAGATCGTAAAAGCCATGCAAGGCAAAAAAATGCCACAAATTGGTGTGATTGATATTCAGGTGATGGAAGAATCACAATCACGTTGGTTGACCTTTGCAAAAAATGAAGCTGATTTGTTGGTGCTCGATGGAGATTTGTCGGTACAAGCCTTAAAAGATGGAGAGCTAAAGCCTGAGTTGGCTAAAAAAGGTATCCAAATGTCGCGGATTTCTGATCCCTCTATCGACTATCACTATTGGAATATGCAAAACCCTGTGGTTGGAGGTTTTAGTAAAGAAAAAATTGCATTACGTCGTGCAATGGCGATGGCTTATTCAGCAGATAATCAAATCAAAATTTTGATGAATGGTGATGCACAAAAATTACAAAGCCCAATTCCACTCGGTGTTGTCGGCTATGACCCGAATTATAAGTCGAGTATTCCATACTCAGTTAAAGCGGCAAATTTATTGCTCGATCGTTATAACTATAAAGTCGGCGCAGATGGCTGGCGTACTCAACCGAATGGTAAACCGCTTACGATTGAAATGACGATAGCGGGCAATAGTAGCCGTAGTCAGCAGTCGGGCGAATTTTGGAAGAAAACTTTAGATAGCATCAAAATTAAAATGACAACAAAGTCGATGCCATTTGCAGAAGCTTTAAAAGCCGAAAAACAGTGTAAAACCATGTTTAAAGCATCTGCATGGATCGCAGACTATCCAGATGCAGACAATTTTATGCAATTGTTCTATGGCAAAAATATCAATGTCACCAACAACGGCTGTTCAAAAATTCCTGAATACGACCGTTTATATGAACAGACGCAGCGTATGAAACCGGGACCGGAGCGTGATGCAGTCTATCGGAAAATGTCACGCATTTTAGAAGTGTATATGCCTGTCCAAATTAATTATGCACGTTACCGTAGTGTGTTGTCGCAACCACGCGTGATTGGTTATAAAAAGCATCCAATTTTGGCAACAGAATGGATGTACATCGATATTGACCCGAAAAAATAAAATGGAACAAAACTGGAGAAATTATGAAAAATAAAGCTTTGAAACTCACCACACTCAGTATGTTGATGATCGGCGCTAGCCAATTGGTTCAAGCCGAAGATTCAATACGGAGTACTTTGCCAAAGTTCCAAGCCAAAGAAATACCTGCGCTGTGTGATGCCAAAATTCAGCAAGTGAAAACAGATTTAGCTGCATTTGAGCAAAAAAAGATAAAAAATAATGCAAAAGCAGCACCTATTTTGGCGGAGTGGGATCAAATTTTTGCCAAATTTGAAGATTTTTATGGACCAATCGGACTATATAGTAACGTCGATCCTGATGAGGCTTTACGTAAGGCGGCGGAAGATTGTGAAATTAAAATTATGGAGTTTCAAACTTCGGTTTATCAAAATCCAAAACTTTACGAGCAAATTAAAAAACTCAAAACCAATGACGAAATTGATAAAAAAATGCGTCAAGACATCTTGGATGGTTTTGAAAATACAGGGGTACAATTTACACCTGAAAAACGTGCTCGTTTGAAAGCTATCTTTGATGAATTAGCAAAAATTGAACAAGAATATGCGCGTAATGTACGAGATAATAAAGAAAAACTGGAGTTTACACCGGCGGAGTTGAAAGGCTTGCCAGACAGCTATATTTCGGGCTTAAAGAAAAATGAAAAGGGCAATTATTTGCTCGGTTTTGAATACCCAGAATACCGTCCATTTATGGAACTAGCAGAAAGTGATGATGCGCGTAAGCGTTACCAAACTGCATTCACGCGTCGTGGTACTGAGAAAAACTTAGTATTGTTAAAGCAAGCAATGGATTTACGTTATGAAATTGCGCAGCTCTTTGGCAAAAAAAGCTATGCCGAATGGGTGTTGCAACACCGTATGGCAAAAGACCCTGAAACAGTGAATAAGTTCTTAGCCGATGTTCATCAAACGGTGGCACCTTTAGAGAAAAAAGAAGTTGAGACTTTACGTGAGTTCAAAGCGAAAAGCCTGAAAATTCCACTCGAAAAAGCTGAAATCAATCGCTGGAGTGAGAGTTATTGGAGTGAAAAACTTCGCAAAGAAAAGTATCAAATCGATCAAGAAAAATTGCGTGACTATTTCCCAACCCAAGCATCTCAAGAATGGATTTTTGCCATTTCATCTGACCTTTATGGCATTGAATTTAAGCCTGCGAAAGTTGATGTTTGGCAGTCAGAAGTTGAATATTATGATGTAAAAGATAAAAAGACCGGTGAGCTGCTTGGTGGTTTATATATCGATAAATACCCACGTGAAGGGAAGTACGGTCATGCAGCTGTTTGGGGCGTAAAAGGTGGTAGTACCTTGACTAAGCGTAAACCGATTTCTGCTTTAGTGACCAACTTTAACCGTAAAGGTTTAAATAGTGATGAACTTGAAACCTTTGTTCATGAGTTTGGTCATGCCTTACACGGTATTTTGTCGAATACACGCTATGCATCTCAATCGGGGACTTCAGTAGAGCGCGACTTTGTAGAAGCACCTTCACAAATGTATGAAGAATGGGCGCGTCGTAAAGAAACGTTATCTACACTCGCAAATTACTGTAATCCAACGTGTCCACCTGTAGATGATGCACTGATTAATAAATTAAAAGCAGTTCATAGCTATGGACGTGGTTTACATTATGCACGTCAAGCCTTGTATGCAAAATATGATATGGCACTTCACTCATCAGATGCTTTGAGTGTTAAACCTTTAGATGTCTGGAAGAAAATGGAAGGCGAGACAGCTTTAGGCTATGTCCCAAGTACTGAATTCCCAGGACAATTCAACCATATCATGGGCGGTTACCAAGTTGGCTATTATGGCTATATGTGGTCTGAAGTGATGGCACTCGATATGTTGTCTGCTTTCGGAGATAACCTAAATAACCCTGAAGTGGGACAACGCTACCGTAAAACGATCTTGTCGCAAGGTGGTCAATATGAAGCAGAAAAATTGGTACATGATTTCTTAGGTCGTAAACCTGATAACAAAGCTTTCTTTGATGAAATTACTGGACAACGAGTGAAGTAAGGACAACTTTATGCTGGCATATATCATACGGCGTATATGGCAGATGATCCCAACGATGTTGGGGGTTGTTCTGCTCATATTCTTCTTATTTAACTGGGTAGGTGGAGACCCTGCATATATTCTAGCAGGCAAAATGTCGAACCCAGAGCAAATTGAAAACATCCGTCAACAGTTGGGGGTTGATCAACCCTACTATGTCCAATTGTGGATCTTCATTAAGCAGATTTTAACTTTTGATTATGGAATGAGTTGGAGTACAGGTGAGTCGGTGTCAGATATTATTTTGACCCGTCTAGGACCGTCACTGACGATTTTAATTCCTTTAACCATTTTGCAAACAATCATTTCAATTGGTTTGGCACTTGCTGTGGCTTCAGTTCGTGGCACATTAACTGATCGTATGATTATGATGCTTTGTACGATTGGTATGTCGATCAGTATTTTGGTTTACATTATTGTTTTCCAATACGTTTTTGCATATCAGTTGAGTTGGTTCCCGGTTCAAGGCTGGAGTGATCACTTTAGCGAAAACTTATTTAAATACGGTTTACTGCCTATCTTAATTATGTTGGTGGTGAGTATTGCGCCAACTTTGCGCTTATACCGCAGTTTTGTATTGGATGAAGTCAATCAAGACTATGTTCGAACTGCGCGCGCAAAAGGTGTGGGTGAAAG
This sequence comes from Acinetobacter sp. YH12096, assembly GCF_013419215.1. Classification (NCBI taxonomy): domain Bacteria; kingdom Pseudomonadati; phylum Pseudomonadota; class Gammaproteobacteria; order Moraxellales; family Moraxellaceae; genus Acinetobacter; species Acinetobacter sp. YH12096. The sequence continues at coordinate 64,102 of NZ_VPAM01000015.1, forward strand.
CCGTATTTTAGGTGTACATGTACTGCGTAACGCCTCAATTCCAATTATTACCGATGTCATGTCGAGTCTACCGGCACTGCTGATAGGCGCTTTCTTGATTGAACGATTCTTTGGTATTCCGGGGATTGGTCGTGAAGTTATTATTGCTGTTGAGCGCAGTGACTTCCCTGTCATTAAGGCGATTACGGTCTACGTTGCAGCGGCTACAATGATTTTTAACTTAATCGCGGATTTGATTTATAAACTTGTCGATCCTCGCGTTCAGTTGAAGTAGGTGGCCTATGCTAGGAATATTCAATAAGACCAAAGCAACGGCATCAACGCCTGCATCGACTGGCTTGTGGAAGTTGGCGATGCGACGCCTAAAGGCCGATAAATTAGCGATGGTGTCGTTGTTCGTTGTACTGTGTTATTTCGTGGTGTTGCTATTGTCGATGACAGGCGTGGTTGCATCCAATTGGAATAAAGAAGTGGCTGTTAGTTATGCACCTCCAAGTTTTATTGGGGCGGAACTCAATGAAACAGCTAAAACCAAAGCATCAGCAGAAGATATAGCATTGCCTGAAAATCCTGTTGATCCTTTAAAAGATGTAATTGCTGAACTGAATGCAGAGATTGCGACTGAGCAAGGTGGTGCCAATGCAATTGACTACTATGGCGTTGTCGATCCACTAGCAGAAGATATGAAGGCGATTGATCAGCAATTGGGTGGTCATTTGTTAGATCAACAAAGTGAGCTAAAACAAACTTTACCGTTTGGTGCGGATAAATGGGGGCAGGATGTCCTGCAAAAAACCATTAAGGGTGCTGAAACATCTATTATTGTTGGCGTGGTAGCTGCATTACTTGCTGTCGTGATTGGGACAATTTTAGGGGCAATTTCTGGCTACTTTGGTGGTTGGGTTGATGATATTTTAAACTGGTTCTATAACATTTTTACCTCGATTCCGTATTTGCTCTTGGTTCTTGCGATTGCTGCTGTACTACAACAAAAGGGGATCTTGTCAATTGTCCTCATTCTAGGACTTACTGGGTGGACGGGGGTATATCGTCTGATTCGTGCAGAGTATATGAAGCATACTTCGCGTGAATATGTGCTCGCTGCCAAAGCGATAGGGGTGAGTCATTTTCGACGCATCTTTGTGCATATCTTTCCGAACGTCAGTCATATTGCATTGGTACAAATTTCGATTTTAGTGGTGGCCTTTATTAAGTCAGAAGTGATTTTGAGCTTCTTGGGGTTTGGCGTTCCTGTTGGGGTTGTGTCATGGGGCAGCATGCTTAATGAAGCACAAAGTGAATTGATTTTAGGTAAATGGTGGCAACTTATCGCAGCATCTGTAGCGATGGCGGTTTTGGTTACGGCATTTTCAATGTTTACTGATGCATTGCGTGATGCATTAGATCCAAAATTGAAATAAGGAGGAGTAAAGGATGACGGAACAAAATCAAACTGTTAAACCAACGCTCCTCAGTGTTCAAAACCTGAAAGTGAGCTTTAAAGCCGAAGATAAAAGTTATATCGAAACGGTCAAAGGAATATCTTTTGACATTCCTGCCAATACAACCGTGGCACTTGTAGGAGAATCTGGCAGTGGCAAATCGGTGACCTCATTGGCAACCATGGGGCTGTTGCCACGTGATCAAAGCCGTATAGATGCAAGCAGTAAAATTATTTTTGAAGGGCAGGATTTACTGAGTCTGTCTCCAAGAGAAATGCGTAATATCTGTGGTAAAGATATTGCAATGATTTTTCAGGAACCGATGTCGTCACTCAATCCTGTCTTTACGGTGGGTGATCAAATTTCCGAAGTATTACGACTTCATCTAGGTATGGGGCGTAAGCAGGCAAGAGCACGGACTTTGGAATTATTGAAGGAAGTAGGTATTCCTTCTCCTGAAACGAAAATTGATGCCTATCCTAGCCAAATGTCAGGTGGTCAACAGCAACGTGTCATGATTGCAATGGCAATTGCATGTGAGCCGAAGTTATTGATTGCAGATGAGCCAACCACAGCACTTGATGTGACGATTCAAAAGCAAATTTTAGATTTACTTGAAGCCTTGCAAAAGAAACGTGAGATGTCGATGCTGTTCATTACGCATGATTTAGCATTGGTAAGCGAAATTGCCGATCAGGTGATTGTCATGCGTCATGGAGAAATCCGTGAACAAGGCTTGGTCAATGAAGTGTTGGATCATCCTAAAGATATCTACACTCGAGCTTTGCTCAAATGCCGTCCGCAGATGTCAGAACGTCCTTATAAATTACCGATGATCAGTGATTTTATGCGTCAAAATGGTGATGAGCTGATTGAGGATGTGCATTTATCAGAAGAAACCCGTAGACAACGAACGCGTGGTCTCACAGGTAATGAACAGATTATCTTAGATGTCAAAGACCTGAAAAAATCGTTTTATAGCCGCAAGGGTTTATTTGGTAAGGATGAATATCAGGCGGTCAAAGGTGTCTCGTTTCAACTGGCGAAAGGTAAAACGCTCGGGTTGGTTGGAGAATCTGGCTCAGGTAAAACCACAATCGGCCTTTTACTGATGCGTCTACAGGAAGCGACAGGTGGTCAGGCGCTGTTTGAAGGTCATGATATTTTGGCGATGAGCGAAAAAGAATTTACCCAATATCAGCGCAAAATACAGATCATTTTCCAAAACCCATATGCTTCGCTTAATCCACGTTTTACGGTGGGTCAAATTCTGATGGAGCCGATGCAAGTGCATCAGATTGGGAAGGATGATGCAGAACGAGAGCAAATGGCGTTTGATTTACTAGAGCGTGTCAGTTTGCCTGCACAAGCATTTTATCGCTATCCACATGAGTTTTCTGGTGGTCAGCGTCAACGTATTGCCATTGCACGATGCTTGACCTTAAAGCCAGAAATTTTGATCTGTGATGAGTCTGTGTCTGCATTAGATGTTTCGGTTCAAGCCCAAGTTCTGAATTTATTGCAAGATTTACAAGATGAATTTGGTTTGAGCTATATCTTTATTTCACATGATTTATCTGTGGTGAAATATATTTCTGACCAAATCATGGTGATGAACCATGGTGATATTGTTGAAATTGCAAACTCGGATGAGTTGTATAGATCGCCGCAGCATGAATATACCAAGCGTTTGCTGAGTGCGATTCCACAAACCACTGAACAATTTGCTTAGTAATCATAAAAAAAACCGCTCAAATGAGCGGTTTTTTTATACTTAAGAAATTAAAATTTCTTAAAGCCTTTGTTGTTTCCGCTAAATGCGCGACTTGGCACAGAGTCATTACGACGCTCACGATTGCCAAAATTGTCGTTACGACGTTCACGGTTACCGAAGTTTTCACTGTTGCGATCATTACGGTTATTGTTGAACCCTTCGTTGCGACGCTCTGAACGGTTAAATCCATTGCCTTGGAAACCACCTTCAGTACGACCAGTACGACGTTCGCCACGGTTGTCTTGATAACCATTGCTTTGTTGTGGCTGGTTTTCGTCACTGTCACGACGTTGTTGGCGTAAGTAACCACCACGACGTGCTGCCATTGGTTTATCTTGCATACGTTCAGTACGACGTTTCGCCATACCAAACAGGCCAGTACCTTGACGTGGTTTAAGCTCAACCGACTTGGTTAAGTTGTCGATATCTTGTTTATCTAGCTCGATCCAGCGACCAGTACGTAGTTCGCGTGGCAGAATTACTGAACCATAACGTGTGCGTAAAAGACGGCTCACTTTTAAGCCTTGAGATTCGAAAATACGACGAACTTCGCGGTTACGACCTTCTTTTACGACCACTTGATACCAACGGTTAATACCGTCACCACCAATTTCAGAGAATGACTCAAACTTTGCTGGACCATCATCTAAAACAACGCCTTGTAACATGTTGTTTTTTAACTGAGGAGTGACTTCACCCATGACACGAACGGCATATTCACGTTCGATTTCGCTAGACGGGTGCATTAAACGGTTCGCCAGTTCACCGTCATTTGTGAACAGCAATAGACCTGTAGAGTTGATATCTAGACGACCTACCATTACCCAGCGATCACCGGTAATTTGAGGTAATTGTTCAAATACCGTTGGACGGTTTTCAGGGTCATTGCGTGAGCAAATTTCGCCTTCTGGTTTGTAGTAAATCAACACACGGCGACGAATTTCGTCTTCAATTTGGAACTGAACTTTACGACCATCGATGCGAAGCTCATCACCCGGTTCAATACGTTCACCCACTTGGGCAACTTGCCCATTTACGCTCACACGACCAGCGGCAATGACTTCTTCCATATAACGGCGAGAACCCAAACCAACGCGTGCGAGCACCTTTTGCAATTTTTCACTCATGACAGCATAACCTTAGAAATTATCATCAACAGTTCACCTATTTATGACTTCGGTGCATTCGCATCGAGGGCCATAAAAGCTTCCTTGGCATCCTGCAGGGGAGGCAATTGGCCCAAAGAGGTTAGACCAAAAGCATTTAAAAATTGAGGCGTTGTAACTAACAACGCGGGTCGTCCAGGGAGTTCACGAAAACCAGATTCTTTAATCCAGTTCCAGTCAAATAACGTACGTAAAATTTGACTATTGTTGGTCACCCCACGGATTTGCTCAATATCTGCGCGGGTTACCGGTTGATGGTAAGCAATGACAGAAAGAGTTTCGAGCAAGGATGGCGATAAACGAGTTGGTCGTTCAGGCCAGGTCTGTGCAATAATATTACGATATTTTGCACGTACTTGAAAACGGAAACCTTGAGCGGTTTCAACAAGTTCAATTGATCTGCCGTGTTGCAGCATTGAAAGCTGCTGCAAATATTGGCGTAATTCGGTTTTACTGAAACGGTCTTGGAAAGCCTCTTTTAAACGGGCAATACTCACCGCCGCTTCACTGGCAAAAATAATGGCTTCAAGCTGCATCAAAATTTCATGCAGATTATCTTCTGAAGACACCGCAGTCATTTGTTTAAGTTCAGTGTTCATGCACGTGCTCCCTGAATTGCAAGCGGTGCTTCTACACCTGATGCGACAATTTGAACTTTTTGTTGGCGTGTCAGTTCCAACACGGCCATAAATGTCACGACAACACCCATGCGGCCTTGGCTTGGCTTGAGTAAGTCTGCAAAATCTAATACTTCACCTGACTCAAGCTTAGTTTCAATATAAGCAATACGTTCTTCGAGTAAGACAGGCTCTTGTAGAATTTGGTGGGTAACTGGTTCTGGTCGATTAAAAACACAGAGTATGGCATCACGAAGTAATTGAATGTCATAACCATCATTGGTTTCGACAATCGTTCCTAAACTGACATTGGTATCGAAATTATCCCGATCCAATACTGTCATTTGACCTAATCTTTCCGCAGCTTGTTTGATGCGCAAATACGTTTCTAAACGGTCAATTAATTCTTGTTTAGGATCTTGTTCATGTGCTGCGGTCGATTTAGGTTTTGGCAATAATAGACGCGATTTTAAATCGGCCAATAGGGCTGCCATCACCATATAGTCTGCGGTTAATTCAATATCTAGAGATTTCATTGCATCCATATAAGACAAATATTGGGATGCAATCGGGGCAATATCGACTTGTAATAAGTCGAAGCCATTTTTTTGAATCAGGTAAATCAGAAAGTCGAGTGGTCCTTCGAAATGCTCTAATAGAATTTCAAATGCAGCGGGTGGAATGTACAAATCTTCTGGAATAGCTTCTTGCCACTCATCCAAAACGCGAATGTGTGGAGCATCTTCCATAGAATTATGGACAGTTTGGTTCATTGCAATTATAGGCCACGCGAATTTTCAAAGGCATGCAGACAACTTTCGCTTCGATCTCACATCGAAAGTAAAAGCACAAAAGTTATAGGGAATAGTGTAATGGAAAAATGCGTTTAAAGAAATTACTGAACGGTTGAATTGGGTAAAAAACTTAAAATTTATAGGGAATAGGCTTTATTTATACACACGTAAAATTTTAAAGCTGTGATATCGATCACATCTTGTGTTAATTATAAAAAATACACTCATCAATCCGTGAACTCATTTAAGCTGTGATGTCTGGATGATGGGCATCCTTCATGAAATGATTTGAATGAATTGACTAAAAGAATATTAGCTATGCCACAACAATATAATCAATGGGGTCAGTCTGTAGGGATGACGTTGACGCAGTTTGAACCTTGCCAGTTCAGATGTAAAACCGAAGTGGGGCAATCTGTTCGGCTTATTCCGATGCTACCCGATCAGCTTGATGATAGTCTTTTACAGCGGCTATGGCAGACAGTACAACAAGAACCTGATGAACGCTGTTGGACGTATTTGCCTTATTCTCAAATTCAAAGCATGCAGCAATTGCGTGATTATTTTCAGCAATCCTTTCATTTTACCGGTTCGATGCATTATGTCATTGAGGTTGGTGATGCCATTGTAGGATGGGTTGGTTTGCTTAATGTGCGCCCAGCACATGCTGTCATCGAAATTGGTAATGTCTATTTTTCAAGTTTAATGAAGCGATCAACCGCAGCAACAGAAACCATTTATCTATTGTTAAAAGCATGCTTTGCAGCAGGTTATCGACGGGTGGAGTGGAAGTGTGATGACTTGAACACGCCTTCGAAAAATGCTGCTTTGCGTTTTGGCTTTCAATTTGAAGGGTTGTTTCGTCAACATGTGATAGTGAAAGGTCGTAATCGTGATACTGCTTGGTTTGCGATGTTAGATCAGGATTGGCCAATGTTGTATCAAGCTTACGTAGCTTGGCTCGATACAAATAATTTTGATGAGCAGGGAGAGCAGAAAATTCATTTAAAGGAATTTATGCAGCTTTATTGCGTTTGAGCGAAAGCTAATTATCAAGGCTGTGAGTATGTTGGTAAGACTCTTTGCTCAAGTGCAAATTCGATGATGAGTTGGCACTGCGCTTGCGAGCAGAGATTTTGATTAGCTCTACGTTTAAACAGCGATTTGACCGTTGATGCATGCAGAAAGTAAGAAAAAGCCTGCGGCGGTGTTGTCGCTATTGGTGAAATTAAATTTTTATCAGATGCTGCCCTTAGTTGAGCCGTGGATTCTAAAGTCCAAGGCTCAGTGGCATATATAGCAAGATGATTAAGACGGTTTTGTTCGGAGACATTGAGGTCTGTCGCATTTTGCAGCTTTAGTAACATTTGAAATAAAGTCATCAGGTCGATTCCTTTATCGAAAGGTGCTTTAACCGCGTTTTGAGCAGAGGACTTTTACATGCTGTGCCTCTGATCGGATACAGCATGTATTTAACAGTACATGCTATTCAAAGGCACTGACATCACCGACACCACGGCGAATCACTTCAGGGTATTCACCTGCAAGGTTTACAACGCTAGTGGTATTTAAAGTACCTAAACCGCCATCAATTAATACATCTATTCTTTTGCCGATTTGCAGTTCAATTTCGTAAGGATCATCAATCGGTTCTTTTTGGCCCGGTAAAATTAAGGTCGATGTTAATAAAGGTTCACCGAGTTCTTTGAGTAACAATTGGCAAATCGGGTTGCTCGGAATACGCAGTCCAATGGTTTTCTTTTTAGGATGCATTAAACGGCGAGGAACTTCACTGGTCGCAGGCAAAATAAAGGTGGTGACCGCAGGGGTGTTATTTTTCAATAAACGATACATGGCATTGTCGACTTTGGCATACGTGGCAATGTCAGATAAATCTGCACAAATAATCGCATATTGATGTTTAGCATCGAGCTGACGAATTTGGGCAATGCGTTCCATGGCATTTTTGTTCCCAATTTGGCAACCGATGGCATAGGCGGCATCTGTAGGATAAACCACCACATCGCCGGCACGAATCCGTTCAACGGCTTGCGTAATTAAACGGGGCTGAGGATTTTCCGGATGTATTCTTAAATGCAACATGTCGTTTTCCTCTTATTATTAAAAGCTCTAGACATTATGTCGCGGTCTATTTGCTTTGTGCAATGTGAAATGCAGTCAAATTGTATAATTTAATCAAGCATTTCACGTTGAAATTCATTCGCCTGTAACATTTTGCCAGCACGTGTACAGTGGCAAATGCATTGGATAAAGCGCCAAGCATCGCGTGGAAGTTTGGCTTCGCCCTTAAAATAAGCCTGTAATTGTGCATAGACATTATCTTTAAAGCTACTGCCATCACCGCCTTCACCAGTAAGGTTATCAAGTGAGACACGAAATTTACGTCCAAAGGCTTTGGCAAATAACCATTCGATCGCTTGGGGCTTAATTTCTACCTGTTCAAAGAGGGCTTGTTGCTCTTTGCTACGACCATCTGGTGCATACCAATAGCCTAAATCGGGAAGTAAACGGCGTTGCTCGCCAGCAATAGTCCAATGGCTAATTTCATGCAGGGCGCTATTGAAATAACCATGGGCAAATTGAATACGGGCAGGGCCGTTTGAATCAGCAGGAAAGTACTCGGGCTCAAAGTCACCTTTCACTAAGCTCACATTCAGGTGGGAAAACCAATGATTAAAGTGTAAGATGAGCCAATCGACGTGTTCTGTTTCTGTGGAAAGTTTCTCCCAAGCCGAGAGTTGCACTTGGTCAGTTGAAATGTCAGAATCAAGCGTTGAAATTGTGCTCATAAGTGATGAAACATTCACTTCTGTTTGCGGCTGCAACAGATGCATAACTTAAGTTACCCAAATGGTCTGTCTAAATAAGTACAAAATTGTATCTTAATCTTTGACAGAGTACTGATGAATTTGTAGAATTGCCGCCTTAATTATGTCAGCAAATACCTTTCCGGCACAGATTGAGCCGTTTAAATGGGCTGAACAGGGCTTTAAATGGTCAGGAACACTGCCATTATCTCGCTTTGTTCGTATTGCTCGTGAAGCTGTTGGATCAATTGATGATCAATTGATTAACATAGACTGTAAGCTATCAATGGATGCTTATCATCGCATTGTATGGCTGGATGGTCATGTTGAAACAAATGTTCCAATGGAATGCCAGCGTTGTCTGGATACTGTTGAGATTCCACTTGTTTTAAGTTTTCATCTAGCTCTTGTAGATGACGAGTCACTGATAGAGCGCTTGGATGAGGATGCTGATTTCATCGTTTTAGGTGAAAGTGAAGCAACAACCAAAGGTTCATATGATGCACCTGCGACTGCTGATTTACTCTCACTGATAGAGGATGAATTGTTATTGTTGATGCCTTTGTCACCTAAGCACGACGCTTGTGAACATAAGCATCAACCTGCCGCTGAAGAGCTTGTTGAAGAAAAACGGGACAACCCGTTTGATGTTTTGGCAGGTTTGAAGGGTAAACTTAACTAATTTTTGTGTTATACTCTTGAGTATAAGACAATCGAATTTGTTCTGATCCATTTTTTCGATCTTTGTAAGGAGCCATCATGGCCGTTCAGCAAAACCGTAAAAGTCGCTCTCGCCGTGACATGCGCCGTTCACATGACGCTTTAACCGAGAATGCATTAACTGTAGACCAAGCTACTGGCGAGACTCACCGTCGTCACCACGTATCTAAAGATGGTATCTACCGTGGTCGTCAATTATTCGCTAAAGCATCTGCTGAATAATTGGTGATGTATTAAGCGTCAAGCTTAGTAGAAAAAATGGGAGCGTTAAGCTCCCTTTTTTTGTACCGATTTTTTGTTGCATTTGGCAATTACCAAGACAAAAATTAAGTGTTAAATTTCCGTCCCTGAAACAAGCTTACATGGGATTGTGTTGAATAAATGTCCAAATAGCATAAATTCACCAGTCTTGATAAAGGATTTTTTTATGTCTGCTAAACAACTCGAGCAAGCAGCTCAAGCTACTAAAACTGCATTCGTGTTCCCGGGTCAAGGGTCACAGAAAGTCGGCATGCTCGCTGAACTTGCAGAACAGTTTAGTAGTGTGCAAGCAACATTTGCAGAAGCATCAGAAGTAGTTGGCTTTGATCTTTGGCAAATTGCGCAAAGTGGTGAAGGGTTAAACCAAACAGAATTTACTCAACCTGTACTACTGACTGCCAGTATTGCTTTATGGCGTGTGTGGTTAGAGTTAGGTGGTGTTGCACCGAAATACCTTGCAGGTCACTCATTAGGTGAATACAGCGCCTTGGTTGCTGCGGGAGCGATGAGCCTAGGTGATGCCGTTAAACTGGTGAACCTACGTGGTCAGTTGATGCAAAGTGCTGTACCTGAAGGTCAAGGTGCAATGGCGGCAATTTTGGGTCTAGATGATGCCAAAGTCATTGAACTTTGTGCTCAAGCAGAAGGCCCAGGTTCAGTAGATGCTGCAAACTACAATGCACAAGGTCAAGTTGTCATTGCGGGTGATAAAGCCATGGTTGAAGCGGTTATGGCTGCTGCTAAGGAAAATGGCGGTAAGGCAATTGCACTTCCGGTTTCTGTGCCATCGCATTGTGCATTGATGAAACCTGCTGCTGAACAGTTTGCGACAGCATTGGAACAAACTGCCATTGAGCTGCCTACTATACCTGTAATACAAAATGTAGGCGCTGAAATCGCGACTGATGTAGCGCAATTACGTCAGGCGTTAACTGCACAGTTATACCAATCTGTACAGTGGACAAAGACCATGCAGTATTTGCAAGACCAAGGTATTCAGTACATTGCTGAATGTGGTCCGGGTAATGTCCTTGCGAATCTCGCAAAACGTTTGCCAAATATTGAAAAAGCATTCCCACTCGACACGAAAGGTCGTATGGAAGATGCACTGAATGCCATTTTAGTGGCAGAAGGGAAAATTGCATGACACAAGAACGCAAAGTTGCTTTAGTAACAGGTGCGAGCCGAGGGATTGGAGCAGCAATTGCTCAGCAATTGATTCAAGACGGTTATTTTGTTGTAGGTACTGCAACTTCAGAAGCGGGTGCGGAAAAATTATCTGCTGCTTTTGCTGAAAATGGTGCGGGTAAAGTTCTAGATGTACGTGATGCAACTGCAATCGATGCATTGGTATCAGACATTGAGCAAAACTTTGGTTCTGTATTGGTTTTAGTGAACAATGCGGGTATTACCAAAGATAATTTGTTACTTCGTATGTCAGAAGATGATTGGGATGACATTCTCAACATTCATTTGAAAGCCGTTTATCGACTTTCTAAACGTGTTTTAAAGGGCATGACCAAAGCACGTTTTGGACGAATTATTAATATTAGTTCTGTGGTTGCACATTTTGCTAACCCAGGACAAGCAAACTATTCTGCTGCAAAAGCAGGGATTGAGGCCTTTGGTCGCAGCCTTGCAAAAGAGATGGGAAGCCGCCAAATCACTGTGAATGCAGTGGCTCCGGGCTTTATTGCAACAGAAATGACAGAACAGTTAAGCGAAGAAATTCGTAAAAAGATGAGTGATCAAGTGGCTTTAAACCGTTTAGGTGAGCCGCAAGATATCGCAAATGCCGTAAGTTTTCTTGCTTCTGAAAAGGCAAGTTACATTACCGGAACTGTATTACATGTAAATGGTGGTTTATACATGAGCTAAGCGCTCAAGTATAAACTTTCAAAACGATTTAGATTCAATTAAACTAACGGCATTAAAAACGCCACAAGCAATGAGGAGAATTCCTGTGAGCGATATCGAACAACGCGTAAAACAAGCAGTAGCTGAACAACTTGGTCTTAAAGCAGACGAGATCAAAAATGAAGCTTCTTTCATGGATGACTTAGGTGCAGATTCTCTAGACCTAGTTGAATTAGTTATGTCTTTCGAAAACGATTTCGACATCACTATTCCTGATGAAGATTCAAACGAAATCACTACTGTACAATCTGCAATTGACTATGTTTCTAAGAAACTAGGTTAATTTTAGATTTCAGCGATGCTGATTTAAAAAGCCACCATTCGGTGGCTTTTTTATGCCGAATATTTTGTTTTTACATTAGCTTACGTTTCTGTCACCAACAACAACTCAAAAGCGGTTATTTTTTAGCTATAAAAATAGAGTTTGAACAATAGTTAAATTATTTAAAACAGTAAAAACAACGGAGAAAAACATGGGTCTTTTTGATTTTGTAAAAGGTATCGGTAAAAAAAATACAGCACCTGCAGAGCCTCAGGCAGCGCCAGCAACACCTTCTGAACCATCTGCACAAGAAATTGCCAATAAGTTATTGGGTCATATCAAAGCACTGGGCTTACCTGTAACTGGCTTGTCTGTGAGTTATAACGGGACTTCAGATCTAGCAACAGTGAAAGGTCAGGTGCAAAGCCAAGCAGATCGTGAAAAGATTATCTTGGCGGTAGGGAATATTGATCATGTGGCGCAAGTGGATGATCAGTTGACTGTAGCAACGCCAGAACCTGAAAGTAAATTTTATACAGTTAAATCAGGCGATAATCTTTCTAAGATTTCTAAAGAATTTTATGGTGATGCAAATCAATACAATAAAATTTTTGAAGCAAACCGTCCTTTGCTAAAAAATGCCGATGACATTTTCCCAGGTCAGGTGCTTCGTATTCCTGCATAAATATTTGTGTTTAAAGTAAAAAAAGCCATCTTGTGATGGCTTTTTTTTGTATGCGTGAATGGTGAAGTTGAATATAATGCGGCTGAAATAATTCAAAATAAGAAATCAATGAAACAAAAAATCATCTTTATTTTCTTGCTGTTGCTTGCAGTTGTTGTGTGTTTTTGTCTTTGGCTGCGGTGGGATGAGCGTATTGATCCTCGGGTGCTCAAGTGGCAGCAGTCTGAAATTTCTTATCATTCAAATTACACACAAGAGCCGTATTTTAACTTGCTTGGGCTGAATGCCGCAGATCGGTTTTCGGCATTGAATGTTGGGCGCTATCGTTATCATCAAGATTGGGCATTTAGTTTGTTGGGGCAAGAGCATCAGAATGTATTGGGCCAGCCATTGAATGCGAAGCTAACACGTGAAAAGTGGTCAGAAGAACAGACGAATTTAGTTGCGGAGTTTCAGCAATTGCTGGTCGATGATCCTAAGGCAGCTAGCGCATTTGTTGTTGAGCATCATCAGGTGCTCGGTGCGCTGATACAGCAAGAAAAGGTGCCGTTGCAGCGCTTTAACACATGGTTGCAGCATGCAGACCAATACCGCAGTTTAAGTATGCCGAGCAATTCCGCATATCCAGACTTTAAATATTTAAATCAGTTGGCGATCCTTTATCAGATCAATATTGCGTTAAATAAAGAGGATAAGCTGGATGCATATATGGCTGAATATCAAAGATTGCAGCAGATGCTTGAGCGCCCGATCTCATTGGTTGAAAGGATGCTGATTCAAAGCTGGCTGGCACGTTATGTTCGAATTATACGCAATGAGCAATTAAAGACTGGACAAGTTGTTTATTTAGAGCCTTTAAGTGCCAGTCAGTTAAGTTTGCGCTCAGCAGCGCAATTGGAAGCCTATGGCGTATATGCGGTGTTGAAGCAGGTGCAGCAATTATCGGACTGGAATACCTCGTTTATGTATTGGTTGTATTTGCCAAATCAAACTGCAAATCAATTGTTTAAGCAATATGAAGAGGCGGCACAGCTATCTGAGCTTTCTTATGATTCGTTTAGGATGCAGGCTGGTCAAAAACAGGGACAGTATTCATCTTGGCATATCAAAAACTATTTGGGCAATACTTTGTCCAATATAGAGGGGGTGCCTTGGGAGCGCTATGTGCTTGCAGGGCACATTTTGAATGATCGAATTATGATTTTTAATTTGTTGAATCAGGGTGCGACTGATTTAACGCAGTTGAATCAAAATAGCCACGGCCGACGTTTCTTTAAGAAGGAGGGTATGCTGTGTGCTGAGGTGCCGTATCCGCGTGAGCAATTTAGAGCACACAATTGGAATATTTTAGATAGCTGTGTGCAGTTGTAGTTTTTGTATATAAACATTTTGGTATAGAAATAAAAAAGCCCCAATGAGTAGGGGCTTTTTTACAGTCGTTTAGAAGCTTGGCTTCACTACAACTAAAATGACAACCGCAAATAAAATCAAAGTGGGCATTTCATTAAAATAACGCCAGAATTTATGCGACTTATAATGTGCATTTTCGATAAGCTTTTTACGGTAATAACCACAAACAAAATGATAAATCACCAATAGTCCAACTAATCCAACTTTTAGGTAGAACCAAAGCGCTTCATGGTAGTGTCGAGTTGCATCACCCCAATCGACGAGGAAGTGCGCCGTGATCAGTGTAGCAATCATTGCGGGCCACATAATGCCGCGGTATAGCTTGCGTTCCATGATTTGAAAGCGCTGATGACTCGTAGCATCATCACTCATGGCATGGTAGACATAAAGGCGAGGGAGATAAAATAGCGCTGCGAACCAGCAAACAACTGCGATGATATGTAATGCTTTGACCCAGAGGAAAGCATCTGATGGAGCATCCATATATTGACCCTTAAAAGGGCGGTGGGTGTGTGCTTTGGCACCGAAGCGCCAAAGCAGCAAACTTTATATTAAGCTTCCCATTTTTTGAAAACGAGGCAAGCGTTTACACCGCCAAAACCAAAACTGTTACTCATCACAGTATTCAATTTTGCATCACGTTTTTCAAGTACGATATCAAAAGGTTTTGCACCTTCGTCAAGTTCAGTCACGTTGATGTTTGGTGCAATAAAGTCATTTTGCATCATCAAAATAGAGTAAATCGCTTCTTGTACACCTGCAGCACCCAGGCTGTGACCAGTCATCGACTTGGTCGAGCTGAGTGGAGGAACTTGTCCTTCACCGAAAGCACGTTCCATTGCTTTAAGTTCAGTGACATCACCTGCCGGAGTAGATGTGCCGTGTGTATTTACATAGTCAATTTTGTCTACGCCGTGTTGTTTTGCTTCTTCAAGCGCCATCAGGACACAACGAGTAGCACCTTCACCTGATGGTGCAACCATGTCTGCGCCATCTGAGTTTGCTGCATAGCCGACAACTTCAGCCAAAATGTTTGCGCCACGTGCTTGAGCATGTTCAAGAGATTCTAGTACAACGAAGCCACCACCACCTGCGATCACGAAACCGTCACGGTCAGCAGAGTAAGGGCGTGAAGCAGTCTCTGGGGTGTCATTATATTTTGAACAAAGTGCACCCATTGCATCAAATAAAAGACTTTGTGACCAATGGTCTTCTTCACCACCACCGGCAAGCATTAAGTCTTGTTTGCCCAATTGAATCAGGTTGTATGCATAACCAATGGCATCTGCAGATGTTGCACATGCGCTAGTAATCGTATGTGCAATACCTTGCATTTTAAATGCCACGCCCACGTTTGCAGTAATGGTGTTGGTCATGTTACGAGGTACAAAGAATGGACCAACTTTACGTGCACCTTTGGTGTCTAGAAGTTCTTTCATTTCCACAACAGATGCAGTTGAACCACCACCTGAACCACCCGCAATACCGTAGCGTGGATTACCGCCAATTTGTTCTGCTGTTAAGCCTGCATTTTCTACCGCAGCCAAAGCTGAGTTGTATGCATACATTGCGCATACGCCCATAAAGCGTTTTAAGCGGCGGTCAATACCGTCAAAGTTTTGTTCTGCAGCCGCACTGACATGACTTTTGAAATTAAGTTCAGCATAACTTGGGTTGAAACGTGTTCCAGAAATCCCGTTTTGCAAAGAATGAGTGACATCTTCTAATGTATTACCAATGCATGAGTTGATGCCCATACCAGTGATTACAACACGTTTCATCTACAGATCCTTTATAGGTAGTGTGTGAGCAAGCTATTGAAAGTATACGAAGGAAACTTTCTAAATAGACGAACTCATATAATTTGATTGGAATAATGATAGCAGAAAGCTTTTTGAATTCTTATGGCAAATCCTATGCCTATTTTTGACTGAGCTAATTTGCAACGATGCAGCAAAAAACTTAACTATAAGATACATATTCAAGTTGTGATAAAGTTTGACTACACCTAGTATTTATCAAGAATTTCAAGAATAGTCTGAATGGGGTAGGGAATGGCGAAAACGAATAATAAACCAACGGCTGGTCTGCTTTCAAACGCCTTTGGAGTGGCTAAAAAGCTCAGTTCTACTGGGGTGTCTATTATCAATCATGTTGCACCCGAATCTGTAACTAAGGTCATTCAACCACAAAAAAATGGTCAAACCTTGGAAGGTCAGTCACGTCAGACGAGCGTATTTGATGTGAAAAAATATGATAATCCTCAGCAAATCTTACGTGAACACGTTCCAAATGTTTCTAGACAATTATTCGGTCGACATTTTAATACTGTAAATAATGTGGCTAATTTTGTTGCTCCTCAATTTAGTGACAAAATTTCTGATTATTTATTTGATCGACTTAATCATTTTAGTTCGGATATTTCATCTGTAGATGCTGTACTGGATGAAGCTGGGGTACGTGATTTAGAAGAGTTGACACAAGATGTCGATCGTTCGCGTCGTATTAGTCAGGCTCTGGGTGAGCAAAATAAATGGATTGCTTCGATTCAAGGGGCTTTAACAGGTGCGACAGGTGTCATCGGTTCAAGTATTGATATCCCTGCTTCACTGATTATGACTCTGCGAGTGATTTATCAAGTTGGACGTTCTTATGGTTTCGACTTAAGCAAAGAAAGTGACCAAGATATTGTTCAGTTTATTTTTAAACAGGTCGACTTGAGTTTAATTGCAGAAAAACAAACTTTGCTTATGGCAATAAAAGCTCTGAGTAGTACGCTACAAAATAGTGATTTACATCAATTGCAGCAATTGGTGGGTTCAGATACTGATGCAGCAGCATTGAAAAAATATGTACTAGATGAAAATGGTCAGTTTAAGTGGGCATGGCTCAATCAAATGCCAAAAGTTTCATTGTTAAATCAGCTATCACGATTATCTCCTGTGGCGAGTGTTGGTGTAAGTGTAGTGTATAGTCGCCGTTTAGTGGATGAAGTGAATCAGAAGGCACAGCAAGTCTTTTCTAATGCGCGCCAATATATTTTGCAGCATCAGGATATTAGCTTGTCACCTTTACATGCCTATGAGCGTTCTCTTGAGTTGCTTGCTCAAGCAACACCTAAATTACTAGAAGGTATTAAGGCGAAAGATATTGATTTGGCTGAGCCGGTACTAGATCAGACCATAGATGTTGCAGGTCATGAGAGTATCCGCGCAGTAAAAGTCATCAAAAAAGCACAAGTTAAAAACTCTGATGCAGCCGAAGTGGAAGTAGAGCAGGAACAAAAAGTCTCAGAAGGTTTGGAGGCACTCGCAGAAAAAGTTGTTGAGCCTCATGCACCCGGGGCTGCGCAAAAACCTGCTTTAGCTGAAAAAGATGAGTTTGATGTGTTGGAATCTGTACAGCAGGAGGATGTCCCAGTGGAAAAAGCTGCACCCAAAACTAAGCCGCGTAAAGCCAAAACAGCAGCCGTAGATAAAGTTACAAAAAAATCAGCAGATTCTTCTGAAAAATAAACTATTTATTTGTGGGTGAAAAATTGCGCAAATCACGATGAATAAATGTTTTCGATGATCGTATATTGTTGACCAATTTTAAGTCTTCGCTTACAATTGCATGCCCTCAAAAAGTAGTATTTTTTGGGGCTTTTTATTAACGGGAGAATTGCCAAATGGCAACAACAAATCAGTTGATCCGTAAGGGTCGTACAACTTTAGTTGAAAAATCTAAAGTTCCTGCGTTGAAGGCTTGTCCACAACGTCGTGGTGTTTGTACACGTGTTTACACAACTACACCTAAAAAACCTAACTCAGCAATGCGTAAAGTTTGCCGTGTTCGCTTAACTTCAGGTTTCGAAGTTTCTAGCTACATCGGTGGTGAAGGCCATAACCTACAAGAGCACAGTGTTGTTCTTATCCGTGGTGGTCGTGTTAAAGATTTACCGGGTGTACGTTACCATACCGTTCGTGGTTCTTTAGACTGTGCTGGTGTTAAAGATCGTAACCAGTCTCGTTCTAAATACGGTGCTAAACGTCCTAAGAAATAATCTGAAAAGATTAACTTCTTAGTTCGTTAGAACTGCAATCCTTTATCGTCTCGCTTGTCTGATTTCTGCATTTTTTGTGAAAATTCCAAGCGACGTATAGTAAGGCCAGCGAAAGCACATGACACTTTGTGCACCTGCTGGAGTAACCTGAAGTGTCATATTTATTAGGTGTATTAAAATGCCAAGACGTCGCGTAGTTGCTGCCCGTGAAATCCTTCCGGATCCTAAGTTCAGCAGCCAAACAATCGCTAAATTCATGAACCACGTAATGCAAGATGGTAAAAAATCTATTGCTGAAAGTATCGTTTACGGTGCTTTAGACCGCGTTCAAGAAAAATCTAAAGTAGACCCAGTTGAATTTTTCGAGACTACTCTTGAAAAAGTTCGTCCTATGGTCGAAGTAAAAGCACGCCGTGTTGGTGGTGCTACATACCAAGTGCCTATGGAAGTACGCCCATCCCGTCGTACTGCCTTGGCTATGCGTTGGTTAGTAGATGCTGCTGCTAAGCGTTCTGAAAAAACTATGGCTTTACGTCTTGCTGGTGAGTTGCTTGATGCAGCTGAAGGTAAAGGCGCAGCGATCAAAAAACGTGAAGATGTGCATCGTATGGCTGAAGCCAACAAAGCCTTCTCTCATTACCGTTTCTAAGCGGATAAAACAGCCCCTATTCAGGAGGGTGACAAATCAGTTGTCACTGTTTTGTCATCGAATCGCTTTAAGTTGCTATGCAGCTTAAAGCGTCCTGTTTTAAACAACAAAATTTAGGAATGCTAGAAATCATGGCTCGTCAAACCCCAATTTCTCGTTATCGTAACATTGGTATCTCTGCGCACATTGATGCTGGTAAAACTACCACTTCAGAACGTATTTTGTTCTACACAGGTGAGAGTCACAAACTTGGTGAAACTCACGAAGGTTCTGCAACTACAGACTGGATGGAACAAGAGCAAGAACGTGGTATTACTATTACCTCAGCGGCAGTAACATGCTTCTGGAAAGGGATGGGTAACCAATTCGAACAGCACCGTATTAACGTAATTGATACCCCAGGACACGTAGACTTCACTATTGAAGTTGAACGTTCTATGCGTGTTCTTGACGGTGCATGCATGGTTTACTGTGCTGTAGGTGGTGTACAACCTCAGTCTGAAACTGTATGGCGTCAAGCAAATAAATATAAAGTTCCACGTATTGCATTCGTGAACAAAATGGACCGTACTGGTGCGAACTTCTTCCGTGCTGTTGAACAAGTTAAAACACGTCTTGGTGGTAATCCAGTGCCAATCGTTGTTCCAATCGGTGCAGAAGAAAACTTCCAGGGTGTTGTTGACCTAATCGAAATGAAAGCGATTATCTGGGACGAAGCGTCTCAAGGTATGAAGTTTGAATATGGCGAAATCCCTGCTGAATTAGTTGAACTAGCTAACGAATGGCGTACTAACATGGTTGAAGCTGCTGCGGAAGCATCAGAAGAACTCATGGACAAGTACCTTGAAGAAGGTGAGTTAACTAAAGAAGAAATCGTTTCAGGTTTACGTGCACGTACATTGTTGAATGAAATTCAACCAATGCTATGTGGTTCAGCGTTCAAAAACAAAGGTGTTCAACGTATGTTGGATGCTGTAATTGAATTCTTACCTGCGCCGACTGATGTCGAGGCGATTAAAGGTATCCTTGACGACAAAGACGAAACTGAAGGTTCTCGTGAAGCGTCTGACGATGCTCCGTTCTCTGCGCTTGCGTTCAAAATCATGAACGACAAATTCGTAGGTAACTTAACATTCGTACGTGTTTACTCTGGTGTGCTTAAAGCAGGTAGCCCTTGCTATAACCCAGTTAAAATGAAGCGCGAACGTGTTGGCCGTATCGTACAGATGCACGCAAATGACCGTCACGATATTGAAGAAATTCGTGCGGGTGATATCGCAGCATGTGTAGGTCTTAAAGATACTACGACTGGTGATACATTATGTGATGAAAACAATGTAATTACACTAGAGCGTATGGAATTCCCAGAGCCAGTAATTGCGCTTGCGGTTGAGCCTAAAACTAAAGCTGACCAAGAAAAAATGTCTGTTGCTTTAGGTCGTTTGGCGAAAGAAGACCCTTCATTCCGCGTACGTACTGACGAAGAATCTGGTCAAACAATTATTGCTGGTATGGGTGAGCTTCACCTTGACATTATTGTTGACCGTATGAAGCGTGAATTCAACGTTGAAGCGAACATTGGTAAACCAATGGTAGCTTACCGTGAAACGATCAAAAAATCAGTTGAACAAGAAGGTAAGTTCGTACGTCAAACTGGTGGTAAAGGTAAGTTTGGTCACGTATACGTACGTTTAGAACCACTTGCTGAAGATGCTGGCAAAGATTACGAGTTCGCTGAAGAAGTTGTAGGTGGTGTAGTACCTAAAGAATTCTTCGGTGCGGTTGACAAAGGTATCCAAGAACGTATGAAGAATGGTGTCCTAGCTGGTTATCCAGTTGTTGGCATCAAAGCGACATTGTTCGATGGTTCTTACCATGACGTCGACTCTGACGAATTATCGTTCAAAATGGCTGGTTCTTACGCATTCCGTGACGGTTTCATGAAAGCAGATCCTATCTTGCTTGAACCTATCATGAAAGTTGAAGTAGAAACTCCAGAAGACTACATGGGCGATATCATGGGTGACTTAAACCGTCGTCGTGGTCTTGTTCAAGGTATGGACGATTTACCTGGTGGTACTAAAGCTATCCGTGCAGAAGTTCCACTTTCTGAGATGTTTGGTTACGCAACTCATATGCGTTCTATGTCTCAAGGTCGTGCAACTTATTCTATGGAATTCGCTAAATACGCTGAAACACCACGTAACGTGGCTGAAGGCATCATCGCTAAGTTCCAATCTGGCGGTAAAAAAGGTGACGACGAGTAATCTTTCGATTACTATAAGCCCAAACTAATTCATAGTTAAAAACCAAATGCTCATGCAGTATCCCTGCATGAGTAGTTTAAAAAGGAAGATCTCATGGCTAAGGCTAAGTTCGAACGTAATAAGCCACACGTTAACGTGGGTACAATTGGTCACGTCGACCACGGTAAAACTACTTTAACAGCTGCAATTGCAACTGTATGTGCAAAAAAATTCGGTGGTGAAGCGAAAGATTACGCTGCAATCGACTCTGCACCAGAAGAAAAAGCACGTGGTATTACAATTAATACTTCACACGTAGAATACGATTCTCCAATCCGTCACTACGCTCACGTAGACTGCCCAG
>NZ_VPAM01000016.1:0-23646 GCF_013419215.1 Acinetobacter sp. YH12096
AGCAAGTAACTTGGACCAGTGTTGATCATTTAGCATTGTTCGAGGCATAGCGAGTGTAAAATTGGGTTTGGCGATTTAATTTTACTATCTCGCTATTTTTTTAATCAACAAATGTCAACAGACCCTAACTAAAGCATCAGGATATTCAGGAGAATAGTGTAGGAAAGCACCAACAAGTATACCTAGAATGAGAGCAATCACGATTTGCCAGGCAAGGCTCACCTTAATCTTTTTCATACATCAGCTCTTATGTCAGATTTGGGAGAAAAAAGCCCACAGTCATCCACGAACAAAAGTTGCAGACAGACTGAGTCCGCCATGACAAAAAGTTCTGAATAATTTGGGAGATAAATACGACAATATTTTGCAGTTTATATGAGAATACAGCCAACGATTTTGATCAAAACCAAACTGTTTGATCGATAAATTATCATTTTTAGTTGTATAAACGATTTGATTGTTAAGTTTAATTTATAAAACGAATAAAATTGAGTTATTAATAAACACTTCACAAAATCTCTGATTTACCTAGAAAGATCGAAAAAACTAAATGTGAGCCTGTATTTTTCATTTTTATATAGAAGTTTGCTTTATACTTGTGAAGCAGATAAATCAGTGAAAATTCTATAAATCACACAGATTATCCGAACTAAATTTTAACTTTATATATTTTAATAATAAGCAGAGGGCTTGTACGGTGTTGAAAAAATTAGTCGTCATCATCGCTTTAATCTTACCTATAACGGCTTGTGAAAAAATTGGCGATTTCTTGATTGCAAAATTTGAATCAAGCCTACCAAGTGAGACAAGCTCCCAGCGTACCAAGTCAGAAAAATTATTCGCAGCACTACACCAACCCCATCAAGACAGCTTTTTGGCATTGGTTGAAGAAAATGTTCGTGATGCGATGCTGGCAGATCCGGAGCTGTTCTTACGTATGAAAAAGCTGATTCCAGCAGGTCAACCTAGCGCTGAGGCGGAAGTGATTCAGCGAATGGCAAATACTCGGCTGGGAGAAGGTGAGACCACAACGATTGTGTATAAATATGATTATCCGCAAAAAGAACTGTATATGAGTGTGGTCTTTGCAGGTCATGATGGGGACGATAAAGTGAAAGGATTCTGGCTTGAAAACGCTGCAGAAAAAGAATCAGATGATTTGGTTACTGAGATCACCTCAGATGCAGATGATTTTGATATTCAAGTGGATGAAGCATCGACTGTGACGCCAAATGCATACAGTTAATAGATGACAGCAAGAATTAAAATTTGAGACATGCTAAGAAGCAAAGCGTTCGAGTCCATGATGAATAGATTTGAACGCATTTCGTTTGATACTCGATATGTATAACAGCACAAACAGTTTTATCTTTTGGCAAACTTTAAACGCCAGACAGCAAGACATAAAAAAATCAGTCCAATACTTGTGAGGTAAAGCAGTTTAGGGGTAACGATTGCTGTAGGCACACCCATCTGATTGAGTTGAAGAAACATTTGAATGCCTTGGGTTGACGGCAACACCTGAGCAAGTATTTGCATCCATTCAGGCATAGCGGCATGCGGCCATGCCGTTCCCGAAAGTAGAAATAGCGGAATAGAACTAAAAACGATGACATGTCCTGCACGTTCTGGCAGGTCAAGAAAGGTGGCTAGATAGAGTGTCATCGCAATAATACAACTGAGAAAGATGGGCACAGCAATGAACATGCCCCACAAATTTCCACCGCGTGGATAATCATTCAGCCAAAAGGTAAAACCAAATAAATAGAAGCACCCTAAAGTTCCTATGGTCAAAATACACAAGAAGATGCCAGCTAATTGTGTATAGCTCGGACGCCATGCTGTGTTTTGTCGATAGGTCGCAATCAGCATGCACAGACCCAATAAAATCGTCTGATGAATAATTAAGGGAGCAACCGCTGGGAAAATATAGCTGCCGTAGCCTGAAAGTGGATTAAATAATGGAATCTTATGAATCGACAAAGCGGGGCTAAAATCAGATATGTTCTGGAATTTTTCTGCATATTCGACGAGGGCATTTTCCATCGAACTGGCTAAACCTAAGCCAATTTTTTGCGTCTTTAGAAAGTTTGCAGCACTGAGATATAAACCAATTCCACCGGTTTCACCACGGCGAATGCTATTTGAAAGATTACTCGGCAACAGTAAAATCCCGTCAGCTTGCTGACTTCTGAGCATATTTTCAGCCTCAGCAAAATTACCAGTCACAGCTTGAATTTCTACATTGGGACTATTGGCTACAGCACCAATAATCTTATTAGTGAGTATGCTTTGTTCCTCATCCACCACAATGATAGGGAGCGATTCTGCGTGTTCCGCTTGATAGGCAATGGGATAAAAAAAACTGTAAAGAAAAACAGAAAGCACTAAGGTGGTAAAAATCGAACTGTGCTTCACAATATCTTTAAATGTTTGAATATAGTGTCTGAGCAAAGCTGTTATAAATAACGCGATTTTATTCATATGCTTTGTTCCTTCAGTACTTTACGTAAAAAGAAGCTGGCGAGAACCAAATAGAACAGACAGTAAATGATCAGGGTGATAAGCGGTGTGATTGAAATGGAGATTGGGCTACCAATGACCCATTGTTCTGTTTGTAATTTGGCATAAGGCGTATAGGGAATAATATTGGCCCAAAACTTTGTAAACATCGGTGCGTTATTCAGCGGCAATGTCACCCCTGCAAAACTGAGTGATGAGCCACCATACACAGCGATAAAACCAAATGACTTGGTGAGATCACGTGTCGCCAAAACCACGGTAGAACTGATAAAGGCATAGGCTGTATAAAAAAACAATTGCCCGAGCAAAATGAGCAGTAATGAACCTTGAACAAACCACCCTCTAAACACAATCAGCCAGAACATCCACGCCCAAGTCCAAGCGGTAAAAATGAAAACATAACTGAGATTTTTAGCGATTAAAGCTTGAAAGACAGAACTTGGATTCACCCATTGATTTACAGTGTCATATTTGATTTCTTGACCAACCGAAAATGCGACGCAGCAGCAGAGTAATAAATGCAGAATCGCAGGAATCATGTACGGCTCTAAATAGAACTCATAATTTAAACCTGGATTATATAAAGGTGAAATTTTGACATTGGGCGTCGGTGCATCGAGGTAGGGAATGGTATTTTGTAAATAGTGATGACCACTAAAATCGGCCATGGCTTGCAATGTACTTAGCAGCATGGCTGATGAAATACTATTGCCGACACTAAAATAGCTTTGGTTATAGGCAATGCTGATTTCTGCATCTTTTGCTTGAACCAGTCGTTGCTCTGCGCCAGCAGGAATATGAATATAGCCCCAAATTTGAGTCTGATTTAAAAGCTTTTCAGCATCGTCCATACTAGGTGTAATGGTGGCTACTTTTAAGGTATGGTTCAGCTGCGCAAAATGAGTAATGTTACGGCTTAAACTGCTTTGATCTTGGTCTATGATCGCGATGGGTAAATGATCTGGTTTGCCTTGAGCAAACATATTGGTAAAGAGCAAAATCACAAGGGCAGGGGCAAGTGTGACCATGCACAAGTCCCATTTATGCTGCATCAAATAGCGAAACTCACGCAGAATGCCCCTAAACATTATTTACGCTCTTCAATTTTAAACAAAACGCTCATACCCACTTTTAAGTCAGCAATCGGCTGAGCGGGGTTCAGTTGGACTTTAAAACTACGAATGTCATAGCCGCCCGTTTGCCGCGTGGTTTTAATCGTTGCAAATTCACCTTCGGCTTCGATGTGATCAATTTTAAAATCGGCAGATTTGTTCAGTGCGGGTATAAATCCATGCATGGTCTTGAGTTGATACACTTGAGCATACTGGTCTTCACGGACATTTAAGCTAATCCATAAGCTATCATCTTGAATCAGGCTTACAACGGGCACACCCATCGCAACTAATTCTGAAACTTTGCCATAGGTTTTTGAAATGGTGCCATTGGACGGTGCAAACAATTTGGTTTCAGCCTCAAGTGCATTTGCTTCGGCCAACGCGGCTTGCGCAATCTTGACTTGGGCATCTGCCGAGCTTTGTTGTTGCGGTGTACTGCCACGTTTTGCACGCGCATATTGTTGATAAGACGCTTCTGTCATTTGTGCAGCAGAGACTGCGGCAGCTTGCATTTCATCACGGCGTTGACGTGAAATGACACCTTCTTTATAGAGGTTTTGACCACGTTGGTAGGTGGTTTGCGCCAATTGTTGCTGTGCTTTTAGACTTTGCCAATTGGCATATAAACTATCAATATTTTCTTGTTGAGAGCCACGTTCAGCTGTGGATTGCAGTGCTTGCGCAGATTGAAGTGCAGCTAAAGCCTGTTGTTTCTTTGCATCGACTTCGGGGCTGGTTAAACGAACCAGTGCTTGACCTGCTTGTACTTTTTCACCGTCATGCACATATATTTCTTCAATACGACTAGGTACTTTGGTACTAATGTGGATGGTTTCAGCCTCAACTCGACCTTGTAATTCAACCTGCTTGGGCTGATAACTTTTCCATAAGCCAAATGCAATCAATGCCAAAAGCAGAACTAAGACAATGCCAATCACGAGCTTGATCAAAGCAGATTTATTGCGACTTTGCACTGAGCTTTTTTTCGTCTCTGCATCAGTATTGGTATTCACTTTCTTTGGAGTATCCTCAGCAGTATTTGCTGTAGACGAAACGTTTGAACTCGAGACATTGGATTGGGATGTTTCAGCATTCGCAGAGGCATCTTCTTGGTGATCAGTTGGTTCCTGATTCATATTGTTTCCCCTCGGCTAAACTTAGCGAATATAGTCGGTATGTGATTGATTGATATAGCTTTGGAACTGGTCAATGCTCCCGTGACTTTGTAGCAGTGTTGCGAGTGACATCACGTATTTATAAGCATTGAGCGCCATTTCACTTTGTAGCCCACTC
This sequence comes from Acinetobacter sp. YH12096, assembly GCF_013419215.1. Lineage (NCBI taxonomy): Bacteria > Pseudomonadati > Pseudomonadota > Gammaproteobacteria > Moraxellales > Moraxellaceae > Acinetobacter > Acinetobacter sp. YH12096. Next base: position 4,932 of record NZ_VPAM01000016.1, read on the forward strand.
AGTGCATTTTGTGCATCAATGACTTGTGTGGCTGTTCCCATATCTTCTTTAAATGAAAGCTGTTGAATTCTTAAATTTTCTTGAGCAGCTTTTAGGTTTTGCTGCAACAACAGGTGACTTTGTTGAGCGCTGGTGACTTCATTAAATGAGCTATAAATCAGGCTTTCAATTTCTTGTTTGGTACGCTCAGTCATTAATTCAGATGCATAGCGTTGAAGTTCAGCAGCTTGTACGGATTTGTTTTTATCAACACCTGAAAATAAGTTGTAGCGAGCGGCAACACCAACGATCCAGTTTTGTTTATCGTCGAGACTATATTCGCCAAATGCAAAGACGTTGGGTTTTTTTGCTGCACTTTGGGCTTTCACATTGGCACCGGCCAATTGACTGTCCAATTGCATTTTACGCACCAAACTAGACTTATCCTGATAACTTTTTAGTAAGGCGGTTATATTTTGATTGTGTTGCTGATTGATAAATAATGGCGTTGAAAGATCAGTAATTTGGCTGCTTTGCATTAAGTTGTTTAACTTAAATAAGCTAGAGCGGAGATTCGCTTCAGTATTTTGAAAAGTTCTGAGTGCATTATTCTTCGCCACTTCAAATTGCATACGCTGGCCTTTGCTAATAAAACCCTGTTGTTCCATTTTGAGCGCATTGGCATAGTGTTGTTGCATCGCATTTAAATTGAAGCGGCTGCTTTCGACTAATTTTTTTTGTAATTGAGCATTGAAGTAGGCTTGGATTAATTCAAAACGTTGCACATCTTGTTGTTGTTCACTGCTTATCGCGCTGCGTTTGGCTTGGATATTGGCAATTTCCTTGGCGCTAGACGTTAACCCACCGGTATACAGCGGCATCATTACGGAAACGGTAGGGCGGATCACTTGATCATCTAAGACCACTTGGGAAGAATCTGGAATTAATCCGACACCATCACGGATTGGCTGTTGCAGACTGTCTTTTAATGGGTCTGCCAAATCACTCGGTAAGCTTTCATCAATTTTATTATTAATGCCATTACTCAGCGTTTGTTCTAAGTTGTTTTTTAAGGCGCCGAGAGGAATATCGAGTTCATTATGAAAGGCATAGGCACGGACGTTTAAATCCACACGAGGTAAACCAAGGCCTTTAATGGCCTGAGCTTGAAGTTCGGCAGATTGTTGTAGCGCTTGGTTGGCCTGAGTACTATACGAACTAGTGAGTAGACTTTGTTCTGCTTGGCTATAACTGATACTTTGCGCAAGTACCGTGGGGCTAAAAAAGCCACTGAAACAACCAAGGCCAAGCAGTAAACCTGAACGAAATGTATGTTTAATTTTTATAGAATAATCTGTTCGAGGTAAAGGCATAAAAATACACTCACAGCTAGGATGGGTTCATTATAGTCATTGTGATGAAGTTGGGTAAATTCACTAAGTTGTTGTATTGTTTCATATACATATGTAAATAAATTTTATCTTCGCAGCGCACGTCATTTTCGCACATCAAGACCTTAAATTAGCATCAATTCAAGGGATAAAAAATATCAGTAAATCTAATAATTTGAATTAAGAAGAATTAATTTTGATCTTTATTGAAATTTTGACTTTAAATGTCAGACAGCATTGGAATATTTTCAGCTTTAACTACTGCAAGCACGCGTCAGATATGGTTAAATGCCATCATTTTATTGTGTTTCACTTTGAAAGGAAAACTCATGCGCGCGTACAACTTCTGTGCTGGTCCTGCTGCATTACCCACTGCCGTTTTAGAAAAAGCTCAAGCTGAAATGCTTGACTGGCAAGGCAAAGGCCTTTCGATCATGGAAATGAGCCACCGTAGTAAAGACTATGTCGCTGTGGCAGAGAAAGCAGAAGCTGATCTTCGTAAGCTGATGAATATTCCAGACAACTATAAAGTGTTATTCCTTCAAGGTGGCGCATCACTGCAATTCTCTGCGATCCCATTAAACCTATTGGGTAAAAACAGCAAAGCAGACTATATCCACACTGGTATTTGGTCTGAAAAAGCGTTGAAAGAAGCACAGCGTTATGGCGACATTAATGTCGTTGAAGCGGGTACGATCATTGACGGTAAACTTGCGATTACTGATCAAAGCACTTGGAACTTATCTGATGATGCAGCTTATGTGCATTATGCAGATAATGAAACCATTGGCGGTCTTCAGTTTGCCAACATTCCTGAAACAGACAAGCCATTGGTTGCCGATTTTTCATCAAGCATTTTATCTGCACCATTAGACGTCTCTAAGTTCGGTTTAATCTATGCAGGCGCTCAGAAAAATATTGGTCCGGCTGGTTTAACTTTAGTGATTATTCGTGATGATTTATTGGATCAAGCGAAAGCAGATATTCCAAGTATCTTGAAATATTCAGCTCAAGCGAAAAATGGTTCAATGGTGAATACACCATCAACTTATGCATGGTACTTATCTGGCCTCGTTTTTGAATGGTTACTTGAGCAGGGCGGTGTAGACGCAATTTATAAAGCGAATATGGCAAAAGCTGAATTGCTTTATGGTTATATTGATTCAAGCGATTTCTATGCAAATCCAATTGCAAAAGAATTCCGTTCAATCATGAACGTACCATTTACTTTGGCGAATCCAGAATTGGAAAAACAATTCTTGAAAGAAGCTGAAGAAAACCACTTGCTGAATTTAGCTGGTCACCGTTCAGTGGGTGGTATGCGTGCAAGTATTTATAATGCTGTTCCGCTAGAAGGCGTTCAAGCACTGGTTAACTTTATGGATGACTTTGCAAAACGCAACGCATAATCCTAAAGGCATAAAAAAACCGGCAAATGCCGGTTTTTTTATTGAATAGATTAAAAAATAAAAGTATGTAACACGTATGCACAAATCAGCATACCTAACATAAAAAATAAGCAGGACATTGGCTCGATTTGATATCGAGATTCCATGTGATGGTCAACTTGTGATAAGTTTTCTTCTTGCACGACTTTCATAGATATTCTTTCCGATCTATTTATCGTTAATTACTATTTCTTAAACGCATTTTTAACATAATTATTTGATTAAATAAAGTACTATCTGCCATAAACTTACTAAACTATTTAGTTCATTTAAAAATAAGCAACCGAATTGCTAAATTTAGTTTCATAAATTTCCTATCTTATTTATTTATATTAGATTTTTATATTTTATCTTTTGCAGATGGATTTATTTTTCGTCATTATTTTGAATTTAATATTGTGGATAAGTTATTTTAATTTGAATTTAAAAATAGAATAAATCGACTATCTTGTGGATAAAAAATATTCAATCATTTAAATATTCAGCGAATACACATGATTAGCGAGAAATAAAAAAAACCGCACTGAGGCGGTTTTTTTTATTTCTAAGTTCCTCAAAAGCAGTAGCTTATAACCATGCCTGGGTATCATCTGCAACAGCAGAACCATGAATGACATGCATAATCATCGAATGGGCGATACTGCCTTTGAAAGGAATTTCAGGTAATGCATCAAATTTAAAGAAGGCTGCATCACTGATTTCTTCTTCTTGTAATTGAAGTTCACCAGCAGCATATTCTGCTTTAAAGGCGATCATTAAATTACTTGGGAAGGGCCAAGGTTGGCTGGCTAAGTATTGAATATTTTTGACCTTTAAACCCACTTCTTCTTCAGTTTCACGACGAACCGCTTCTTCTAAAGTTTCACCGACTTCAACAAAACCCGCGATCAGTCCATACATGGCACGGACATTTTTTGCATTTTTTGCCAATAATATTTCATCTTCACCACGGGTAATGACGGTAATGACACAAGGATTGACACGAGGGTATTGGTGATAACCGCAAGTGGGACAAACCATGGCGTATTCTGTGGCATGGACTTGAGTTGCTGTGCCGCAGTGGCTACAAAATTTATGATTACGACGCCATTCTAAGAGTTGAATAGCACGGCTGGCTTGTTCAAATTGTTGAACATTCCACAATTGTAGAAGCTGGCGAATAGGGATGAGTTGTAAGCCATCAGGAATAGGCTCATTTTCAAGTAGGTCACGGGCAATCACTTGATCACCCGTGCCGATATTTAAATCACTTGCGAGTTGCTCAACTTCGGGAAGTTGAAAGTTTTCATCGACCAGCAATTGCTGTTGTTTGAAGATATACGCAAGTGACAATTTAGACATTAGGCTGCTGCTGATTTCAGTTTTTCGCTACTGTCCAATGCTACCTTAAACATGCCCTGTAAAACAGGTTGTTTGTTCTTTAAATTGTCAATCAACATATCTGCGCTTGCCAATGAATCTAATGCTTGATTCACTTCATTTGCTTCAATCGCAGTTGAAGACTCAACACGTTTCAAAATGAATTGAGCTGTTGAATTCAGCGCATTTTGAGCCGCATCTGCATTGAGGAACAACATTGCACCACCAATTTCACGGAATTGAGTTGCAGTCGCTTCAAGTTGTGTCAAATCTTGGTTTTGTAAATACTGAACCAAAGATTGGCTAGCAGCATCAATTAAAACCTTGGTCTCATTTAACAGAGCAGCGTGTGCTTCATCTAAACGGTCGAGTGAAATATTCATATTATTCACACGAAGTTGTAAGCGGCTAGAAGTGTGATGACGCTCAAGCACACCAATCGAGTTCATGGCAGACAAGATATTGTTCATCAACTGCTGGGCAAAGTTTTCATCTTGTAAAATCTCAGCATTACCTAATGACGCGGCTTGACGCGACAAGTCGTTATACGCTTCATTTAAGTTCAAGACTTTGAAAATATTTGCCAATTCGTTTAATTTCGCTTGAAGATTTTGGGTTTTTTCAGGCGTCATATTTTGATAGTTAAATTCAATATCATTACGAATTTGCGTCATTTCAGTCGTAACCAATTCACCAATGGTATGCATGGTATCGAAGTCAGGACCATATAAATGACGACTGAAAACTTGCAATTGAGTGTCGGTGAGAAGGTCTTCACCGATATTTAACTTGCCACGAATATGATGAGAAATGTCATCTTCTTGGCTAATGTTTAGACTTAAGACATTGGCTAAATCAGAAATGGATGCTTTAAAGCGCTCAGTTCCTGCAAAATATTGAGCCATATTGCGTTCAATGCTTACCAAGGTACGTAAACGAGCATCGGTAATTAAGATTTGATCAATTTGATTAAACGCAACAAAAACCAAGTTCCAGTATTGTTTGCTTGGATGTTTGTCTGAAAGACCTGCTAAATACGTACCGACCAATTTAATCGCTTGCAGATCCAGCTCAGTTTCTTCTTGTTTAATCAATTTATTCAACGCCAACTTATACAGACGGTGAACGTATTTTGATTTTTCAAGTGCAGGAGCTTGAGGTAAGTCAAAGTCAGGAGTAATACAATCGAGTAGGGACTCAATGTGTTGGCCTTCCGACGTTAAAGGTTTACCTAAAGACAGTTCTAGACGATTCAGACTGTCGAGTAGGAACTGTGGGATTTTAACTTCACGCAAGCAGATAAATTCAATATAGCGTTTCAGCATGGTTGTGCCTTCGCTCAGTGCGATGACATCTTGAGTGTTAATTTGCGCAGGATTCCCCATGATCTTGCGCATTAACTCTGCTGAATATTGAGCGATTTTTGCCAAACTTGGCATATCAACTAAAGCTAATACTTGAGCACATTGTTCAAATTGAATCAGTGCATCATCAATCCCGAAAGGTAAAGTTTGATCTTCAACTAAGGTGCTGACTGCTGATTCGACTAACTTGATTGAGTTATCAACCTCATTTTTTATTATCAGCAAAGCCGTTGGATCAAAATGGATAGAGGTTTGGTAAGACATGTATCTGCACCTTTCCTAGATGTTTTATCTTGTTTATTAACCGCCCCTTAAGGCGGTCCATGTTTATGGTTTTACTATAGCGTATGTAAGAATTGTTTATATACAAAAAGTAACACGAAATTTAGATTTTATTTCGCAAAAAGGCAAGGTGTACCATGTTTTTCTTCAAATTGTTTGACCCATGTCTCATGGGCTTCAAGTTCATCGGCTGAAGGTAAAATCACGGGTAATTCTATTTCAACAGCGGCGCGGGTTTGCGAACCATCTTCATTTTGCGAGTGGGTCAGGGCATCGATATCAAAGGATACCTGACCACCCGTCATTGCTAGGTATACGTCAGACAGAATTTCCGCATCGAGTAAGGCACCATGGAAGGTACGGTCACGTTGTGGAATTTCGTAACGACGCACTAATGCATCGAGTGAGTTTTTCTGGCCTGGATGCTTGGCTTTGGCCATAGCCAAGGTATCGGTGACTTCGCAAACTTCAGATAAGGCCACAAAACCGGCACGTTTGAACTCCATATCAAGGAAGTTCATATCGAAGGTTGCGTTATGCGCAATGATTTCTGCGCCTTTTAGATAGTCAAATAAGACATCAGTAATTTCAGCATACAGTGGTTTGTCTTTTAGAAAGTCATCACTGATTCCGTGAATATTTTCAGATTCACCGACAGGTTTTTGCGGGTTGATATAAATATGAATTGAGCTACCGGTTAGTTTGCGGTTAATCATTTCCACTGCACCGACTTCAATAATACGGTCGCCATCTTGGAAATAGAAACCTGTGGTTTCCGTATCCAAAATTAATTGTCGTGGGCCAGATACATCGACAGTTGCTGGTGTAATGACAATCATTGGATGGATTTCAGCAGCTTGCTTAGACTGTGTAGAAGCATCTGGACTCAACGTTGAAGCAGTGTCTGTTGCTTGTTGTTCTATCACAATGTCATCAATCTGCTCTGCGTCAATAGCTGACTCAGCTGAGATTTCTTCTGCTTCATCCTCGCTATCAGCAAATTCGAGTCCAAACGGATCATTTAATAGCCAGTCAGGTTCAGCTTTTTTTTTAGGTGCTTCAGCTGTAGATGCTGCTTGTTTGATGCGTTCGAGGGTTTTTTCTGCGCCTAGATTGGCCAATTGATCGGCCATTTCATTTCCCGGATGGCCTGCATGCCCTTTAATCCAGTTCCATTCAATTTCCCGACCCTGACAAGTTGCATCCAGTAATTTCCACAAATCTGGATTTTTAACATCTTTCCAGTTTTTCTTTTTCCAACCATGAATCCACTCGGTTATGCCTTGTTTGACATAGTTGGAGTCTGTCCAAATGATCAGTTTTGCATCGGACGGACAATGTTGAATGCCTTCAATAGCAGCAGTCAATTCCATACGGTTATTGGTGGTTTCAGCTTCGCCGCCGCAGAGTTTTTCTTCTCCAGTTTCACGGATGATATAGGCCCCCCAACCCCCTAAGCCAGGGTTGCCTTTACATGCACCATCAACATAAAGCGTGATTGTTTGAGACATAAATCAAATCCGGAGAAAAACAAGCATTCAGAACCGTATATTGTATAACGCAAATGACAGAGAGAAATCCATTTCTGGCGATTTTTTTAATTTCTTGTAACATTTATACTGAAATAGCGTTAAATTAACGCCTTGTGTCTGTGTTCTGCTTCACTACAATGGCATATCTAAAAAATAAATTTTATATGAGTTGTCTGGATTTTTTTATGTATAAATCAACTGCGACTGTCTGGCAGCCTACGTTACCACAAATTTTTAAATTTACAGTCTTGGGTTCTGCGCTCGCAGCTCTTGGTCTGACGGGCTGTTCTTCATCGCAAACGACTAAGCAGAACTCAGCAAGTAAACAAGTTGGCTCAAACTTTCTCGATGCCAATAGTTTAGATTCACTCGAAGATTTACTTTCTGCAACAGACATGCGTGCCGTAGAAGGCGATCGCCTTTTAGTACTTAAGCATGGTGATGTCTGGAAGCGTATGACTGTGGGTTTCAAAATGGATTTGAACCACTGGGATACGCGAATTGAAGCGCAGCGTGGTTGGTTTATTTCACGTCAACCATATATTGATCGTTTAAGTGCGCGTGCGTCCCGTTATTTATATCACACGGTTAAAGAAGCAGAACGTCGTGGTTTGCCGACTGAGTTGGCGTTATTACCAGTGATTGAAAGTTCTTATGACCCAGCAGCAACCTCAAGTGCAGCCGCAGCAGGCTTATGGCAATTTATTCCAAGTACTGGACGTATTTACGGCTTAAAACAAACCTCAATGTATGATGGTCGTCGTGACGTAGTGGAATCAACGCGTGCAGCTTATGAGTTTTTAGGTGCGCTACATAACCAGTTCGGTTCGTGGGAATTGGCTTTGGCTGCATATAATGCAGGGCCGGGCCGCATTCAACAGGCGATTAACCGTAACCGTGCGGCAGGTTTGCCAACGGATTATTGGTCGCTAAAACTGCCCCAAGAAACCATGAACTATGTCCCACGTTTCTTGGCTGTTGCTCAAATTATTAAAAATCCAAGTGCCTATGGCGTAAGTTTGCCACCAATTGCCAACCGTCCACACTTTCGTGAAGTGGCTGTAGGGCCTGCAAATTTAAATGAAATTGCATCTATTACCGGTTTAAGCCGTGCAGAACTCTATGCACTAAACCCTGGTCATCGTGGCGATGTGATTGATAGCAGCAGCCCAATGCGGATTTTAATTCCTGCGGATGTGAGTCCATCAGTCGATGCACGTTTGAAAAAATTACAATCAGGTGGTTCATCAGGTTATTGGGCAAGTAATTCAACTTATAACTTACCAAAAAATAATGTTGAAATAACACCGTCACGTGTTACTCCGCCGGAATTAAATAGTAAAACTATTCAGCCCGCTAAAGTGACGCCACCTACGCTTAAAACTCAGCCGACAGTGACAGCTTCTGCCAAACCACCTGTAGTCGCTGCAACGGTAACGCCGAGTGTTCCATCAGGAACGAAAGGCAAAACGCCAATAGGATCATCTGCTTTGGCTGCTTTTGCATCGAATAGTGATATTCCAAGTGCGCCGCGTATACCAGTCGCTGTAACACCTTCGACTCCTGTGAAAGCCGTGTCTGTCGAGCCACCACTCAGCGCAAATGAGCGTGAGCAAATCATGGCGGCTATTAAAGCTGAAGGTGAGACCAAAACAATAGATGAGGTATTAAAACCAGTAGCGACTAAAGCAGAACAAGAAGAAGTCGTTCAGGAAATTAAAGCTATTGCGCCGAAAGGCACTGAAATTGTCGATCCTTATGATGGCAAGATTAAGTTGACTGCGATTCAGACCAGTCAGTCGATTGCAGATCAACAAGGTAAAGAACTGACGAAAGGGTTCTCTTACCCGAAAAGCGTGGCTGAAAATACAGGTGCAGATTCCGAAGAAGCCAAACGCAACCAAGGTAAAAATGTCATTCGTACAGATTCTGAAATTGTAGTTGTACCACCTAAAGGTAAACGCAGTACTTATACAGTTTTGGCGGGCGACACATTAGCGTTGATCGCGATGAAAAATGGCGTGAATTGGCGTGATATTGCAGCTTGGAACCAAATTTCGCCAGATTCGACCTTGTATGTCGGTACGACCATCTATTTATATGATGCGAAACCGATTGTGCAAAATAATGAAGAATCGAAAGCTAAGCCTATCGCAGATAGCTATGTGGTGAAAGCAAATGACAGTCTTACAGCTGTTGCGAGTCAATTTGGTTTAAGTACGAAGCAACTCGCCGACTACAATGGTTTAACCACCACGAGTGGTTTATATGTTGGGCAGAAATTATCCTTAAAAGAACCGCCAGCATCTAAAGCAAAATTGGAAGCTGACAAGAAAGCAGCTCAAGTTGTCGAAAAATCTGCAAAAGTTCAAACCAAATCCTACACGGTAAAACGTGGTGAATATCTAAAACTCATTGCAGATCGTTATGCGCTGTCAAATCAAGAGTTGGCAGATTTAACAACTGGTTTAACGGCTGGCAGTAGCTTGATGGTGGGGCAAAAAATTAATGTGCCATTACAAGCTGTAGCAGAAGTTGAGAAGCTCGAAAGCAAAGTCGTGAATCGCATTGAAAATGTCAAAGTTGATCCTGCGTATAAAGTTGAAAGCTATAAAGTGCAGCGTGGTGATACGCTTTACAGTATTGCGACGCGGTCAAAAATCAGTTTGTCAGAATTGGCGAGTCTAAATGATATGTCGGTAAATAGTGGGCTGATGGCTGGGCAAAGCATTAAAGTTCCTGCAAGTTCAACTGTTCCTGATACATATGTGGTGCAGTCTGGCGATACACTGACAGGCATTGCTAGTCGCTATGATTTAGGCATGGACTATGTCGCAAATTTAAATGGTATAGAGCGTAGTTCTGGTCTACGCGTTGGGCAGAAATTAAAATTAACAGGTGATGTCGCACCGGTTAAAGTAGAAACCAAAGCTGAGGCGACCAAAATTGAAAGCAAAACCAATACACGAACGAATTCCGTTGATGCGACCGATATTCATGTGGTGAAATCAGGTGAAACATTGGGTGTGATTGCGAAGAAATATCATCTTCAATTGCGTTATTTAGCTGAATTAAATGGCCTAAATACCAATAGTGCGATTCGTGTAGGGCAGCGTTTAAAAGTAGATGGTGAACTACCTGCTGATGTAGCTAGTAAAGCAACTGAAACCAAAAAAACGGAAGCTAAATCCTCTACGAGCAATGTGAAACCAACAAATACTGAAAGCTATACTGTGAAATCAGGCGAGTCTTTAAATTCGATTGCTAGTCGGACAGGTTTAACTGTGGCAGCATTGGCTGAGTTAAATAACTTGAACCCGCGTGCTGGGCTTCGTGTTGGTCAAAATTTACAAGTTCCTAAAACCATCAGTGAATACCGTATTAAACGCGGGGATACATTGATTGGTTTAGCAAGTCGTTATGGACTAGATACATCAAAACTCGCTGAAATGAATGATATGCAACCGTCTGCTCAGTTACGTATTGGTGAAGTGATAAAAGTACCGAACTGAGTCCAAACATTAAGGAGTTAAGTTGAATGTATTCTGCTTCAACTTCGCGTTACGTGTTTGGTATGACCTTGAGCATACTTTCAACAGGGGCGTGGGCTGCATTGCAGACCACGCCTTTTCTTGCCATACATAGTAGCCCTCAATATCATCAATTACAGGCAATGCCCTATGCCAATCCTTTTGCCACTAAAGGGGGCTATATCACGACTTCGAGTATTGGGAGTTTTGATAATTTAAACAGCATGAATGGAAAAGGGCGTTCTGTTGAAGGTATCAATTATCTATTTGATAGTTTGATGAGTTCATCTTTAGATGAGCCGGGTGTGATGTATCCGTTACTTGCCGAAAAAGTGACATTTGACCCAAAAAAAACTAATTTTGTTATTTTTCATTTAAACCCAAAAGCACGATTTAGTGATGGGAGTGCCTTAACAGCAGATGATGTGAAGTTTAGTTTTGATACATTCCAAACTAAATCAAATCCCGGTCTACAAATGTACTTAGCAGATTTGGACAAAACAGATGTTTTATCTAAATATCAGGTGAAGATGAGTTTTAAATCTGGTCATAATACTGATATGCCCATGATTTTGGCGCAAATGCCGATTTATTCCCAAAAAGATTGGGCAAAAAAAGATTTTACTCAAATTACATTGCAGCCCATCTTAGGCTCTGGCCCTTACACGATTGAGAAGATCGATGCAGGTAGGAGTATTCGCTATAAGCGTAATCCTGACTATTGGGGGCAGAAATTAGCTGTCAATCGTGGTCGGTATAATTTTAACCATCTGAAATATGTATATTACCGCAGCCCAGACATCGCCTTTGAAGGCTTTAAAGCGGGTCAATTTACGTTATATGAGGAAAAGACCGCACGTAATTGGGTGGGAGCGTACAATTTTCCTGCTTTTAAAGACGGTAAAATTGTCAAATATCGCTTTAAACATGAACGACCGATTCCCACAAAAAGTCTCGTATTTAATACCCGTCGTGCGCCATTTAGTGATATTCGCTTTCGGCAAGCTTTAACTTTTGCTTATGATTTTGAATGGCAAAATAAAGCATTATTTTATGGGCAGTATCAGCGTTTGCAGAGTTATTTTAGTAATAGTGTGCTAGAAGCGAAGGGGAAACCCTCTATCCAAGAGTTGGATATTTTAAAACCGATGTTATCGCAACTTGATCCTATTCAACGACAGGGGGTCTTATCCAATTGGCAATATCCCGTTTCTGATGGCAGTGGATTTAATCGAAAAAATCTGCTGCATGCACGCCAACTGTTATTGAATGCGGGTTATCTTTATCAAGACGGCCGATTGGTGGATGCAAAATCTCGGCCTGTGAAATTCGAAATCTTGATTCAGCAACAAGATTTGCAGCGAACCTTAATGCCATTTATACGAAATTTGAAACGTTTAGGTATTCAGGTGCTATTGCGACAAGTAGATGGACCGCAATACACCGAGCGTATGCGAAATATTGACTTTGATATGATCGTGGATGAAATGCCTCAATCGCTCACTCCAGCAGGTGAGCAAGCTCAACTTTGGGGCAGTCAAGCAGCCGATCAAGTGGGTAATTATAATTATGCAGGGATTAAAAATCCTGTGATTGATAAGCTCATTCAACAGGTGATCAATGCTCCAAATCGGGAGGAATTGATTGTTCGTACGCGTGTTTTAGACCGCCTGCTTAGAGCGGGTTATTATCAAATTCCAATGTTTGGGCAAAGTGAAAACTGGTTTGCCTATTGGCATATGTATAAGCAACCTTATGTCAAACCTAAACTTTCTGTAGGGATTGACTATTGGTGGAGTGATGCAGCTCAAGCCAAGCAAATAACACAATATTTACGGCAGCAATAAATACACCTGAATGACAAGGAATGTGAAAGCAACATGGGCACATATATTTTAAAAAGATTGCTCCTGATTATTCCAACATTGTTTTTCATTTTACTGATTAACTTTGTCGTGATTCAGATTGCACCGGGAGGACCTGTTGAACAAGCCATACAGCAAGCTGAGTCCTTTCAAGGTATGGGAAACACAGGTGGTGGTGAAACTGCGACGACAGGCAGTAAATACCAAGGTGCTAAAGGCCTCAGTGAAGAAATGGTGGCAAAAATCGAAGCGCAATATGGTTTCGATAAACCATTATTCGAACGTTTTTGGCTCATGTTAAAGGGCTATGTGACGCTAGATTTTGGTACCAGTTTCTTTAAAGATAAGCCTGTGACCCAGCTACTTTGGGAAAAGCTGCCTGTATCCTTATCCCTTGGCTTATGGAGTACCTTGCTGATCTATATGGTGTCTATTCCATTAGGCATTAAAAAAGCCCGTCAACATGGTCTGTTATTTGATAAAAGTACGTCTATTTTATTGGCTATCGGCTACGCCATTCCTGCTTTTGCCTTTGCCATTTTACTCATTGTATTTTTTGCAGGTGGTTCATATTTTCAGTGGTTTCCTCTACAAGGTTTAGTTTCAGAGAATTTTGCTGAGTTAAGTGTATTTGGCAAAATTTCAGATTATTTTTGGCATATGGTGTTGCCTTTGTTTGCTATGGTAATTGGTGGTTTCGCTGGCTTAACTTATCTGACCAAATACTCTTTTATGGAAGAATTAAATAAGCAATATGTTCTTGCTGCTCGTTCTAAAGGTTTGACCGAATCACGTGTGCTGTATGGGCATGTATTTCGTAATGCAATGCTCATTGTTATTGCTGGTCTACCAGAAGCATTAATTGGCATCTTCTTTGTGGGAAATCTATTTATTGAAATTATTTTCAATCTAGATGGTCTGGGGTTATTAGGATTTGAAGCCATTGTACAGCGTGATTATCCAGTGATTTTTGGCACCTTGTTTATTTTTACCTTGATGGGGCTGATATTAAGATTAATCAGTGATGTCATGTATCAAATGATTGATCCACGAATTAATTTTGATTCGCAGGGGGCAAAATAATGTCTCCGATCATGCAAGCACGTTTTCAACGTTTTAAAGAAAATAAATTAGGCTTTACATGCTTTATCAGCTTTGCCTTGATTTTTATGTTGTCATTAGCTGTCGAGTTTATTGCCAATGATAAACCGCTCTTGGTCAAATACGATGATTCTTTATACGTTCCCGTATTAAAAAGTTATCCAGAAACTGCTTTCGGTGGCGTATTTGAAACTGAGGCAGATTATAAAGATCCTGTGGTACAGCAACTGATTGATGATAAAGGATGGGCTGTATGGCCACTGATTAAATTTTCCTATCAAACACCGAATTTAGAGTTGGCTGTGCCTGTGCCATCTGCACCGACTGCACAAAATTGGCTCGGTACCGATGACCAAGGGCGTGATGTGCTCGCACGTATTTTATATGGACTACGTGTGTCGCTCTTGTTTGGTTTTGCATTAACTTTTGCTTCAGCCATATTGGGCATCATGGTTGGGGCGATACAGGGCTATTATGGTGGCTGGGTAGACCTCATTGGTCAACGGATTTTAGAAGTCTGGGGCGGACTACCGATGCTATTCATGGTGATGATTTTGGTCAGCATGTTTACTCCGAGTGTGTATTGGCTCTTTGTCATTATGCTGCTGTTTGGCTGGCCCACTTTGGTCGGCTTGGTTCGTGCAGAGTTTTTGCGTGCTCGTAATTTTGATTATGTCCGTGCAGCACGGAGTCTTGGCGTTACAGATAGCACCATTATGTTTCGGCATATCTTACCAAATGCGATGAGTTCCAGTCTTTCACAGCTACCTTTCATGCTCACGGCAAATATTACGGCACTGACAGCCTTAGATTTCTTAGGTTATGGCTTACCGCCTGATGCCGCGTCCTTAGGTGAGTTATTGCTTCAAGGGAAAAACAATCTGAATGCACCATGGCTTGCCTTATCGGGGTTTTTTACCTTAGCGATCGTGCTGTCTTTATTGATTTACATTGGGGAGGCGACACGTGATGCATTCGATCCTAGACGTCAATAATCATCAAGTTAATGTACCTCCCATCGTATTAGCGGTTGAACATTTACATATTTCCCATGCAGCACAGGTCTTGGTTGAAGACCTGAATTTTAATTTGCATGCAGGTGAAACGATAGCCATTGTTGGAGAAAGCGGTTCTGGTAAATCGATTAGCAGCCTAGCTATACTCGGTTTGTTGCCAAGTGATCTGCAGGTCACAGGCAGCGTCAGCCTGAATGGACAGAATATTCTTGGACTGAGTCCTGAGCAGCATCGAAACATTCGTGGACAGAAAATTGCCATGATTTTTCAAGAGCCGATGACGGCCTTAAATCCCTTACATCGTGTGGAAAAGATTGTTGGTGAGTCATTGTTGTTACAGGGATGGTCGAAGGCAAAAACACGACAGCGCGTTATAGAATTATTAAATGATGTGGGTATTCCTGATGCTGAAGATAAGTTAAGGCGCTATCCACATGAATTATCAGGCGGGCAGCGGCAACGTGTCATGATTGCCATGGCATTGGCCTTAGATCCTGATATTTTAATCGCTGATGAGCCAACCACGGCTTTAGATGTCACTTTGCAGGTGCAAATCTTAAATTTATTAAAGTCGCTACAACAGCAGCGCAATATGGCGATGATATTAATTAGCCATGACCTGAATTTGGTCAAGCGCTATGCCGAACATGTGATTGTGATGAATCGTGGGCAAGTGGTGGAGCAAGGTGGTGTTCAGGAAATTTTTGAGCAGCCGAAGCAGGCGTATACCAAAAATTTATTAGACCATGATTTTGGTTCAGCAATACAGGTTTCGCAAACGCAGACACTTTTAGAATTACGCCAGTTAGGAGTGAAGTTCCCAGTCAAACAAGGCTTATTGAACCGCATTAAAAATTATGTCGTTGCGGTAGAAGCTTTGGATTTAACAGTGGCTGAAGGTGAGTCGATCGGTATTGTTGGTGAGAGTGGTTCAGGGAAAAGCTCTTTAGCACTGGCTATTGCTCGGCTCATAGAAAGTGATGGTGAAATTATGTTAAATCAACACGCCATCAATCAACTTTCAGAAAAACAGCTCAGACCTTTACGTCGTGAATTTCAAATCGTCTTTCAAGATCCATTCAGTAGTTTAAATCCACGGCTCAATGTAGAGCAAACCATTGGCGAAGGTCTGGCCTTACAGCATTTATCTGCAAATGAAATTGTACAGCGTATAGATGAAGCTTTGCAGAAAGTCGAATTAGCCAGCTCATTTAAGCAGCGTTATCCACATGAATTATCGGGTGGGCAACGGCAGCGAGTTGCCTTGGCGCGTGCGTTGGTATTACGTCCTAAATTATTGATACTCGATGAACCTACATCGGCACTTGATCGGACGACACAAAAAGCTATCGTGAAGCTACTACGGCGTTTGCAGCAAGAATATAATATGAGTTATTTATTTATCAGTCACGATTTACACGTGGTCAAAGCCTTGTGCCAAAAAGTGTTGGTACTGCGACATGCCAAAGTCATGGAGTTTCAAGACACTGAAGATCTATTTGCACGACCACAAACGGACTATACCCGTAAATTAATTGAAGCCAGCCAATACTAAAATCAAACTTATGGATATTTTGACAAGTGTCATTGTCAAAATATCCTTGACCTTTAGAAAATAATAATTAGAGTAAATACTCAGGACTTATTATTTCATTTTGGACATTGTCATGAGCCATTTAGCTGAAAGCTTTAAAATTCGTAATACCACATTTAAAAATCGCATCATTAAAGGTGCAATGAGTGAAGCATTGGCCAATACCGCAGGCCAACCCAATCACTTACATTTTGGATTATATGAAGCTTGGGCGAAGGGTGGTTTAGGCTGTGCCATTACGGGTAATGTCATGGTGGATTTTCGTGCTAAAAATGAGCCGGGGGTTGTGGTCGCTGAAACAGAGCGAGATTTGGCGCAGTTAACACAGTGGGCTGAGTTAGGTAAGAAGCACGGCATGGTGCAATTGGTTCAACTTTCACATCCGGGTCGTCAATGTCCAAAAGGTTTAAATAAAGAAACGGTTGCACCATCTGCTGTGCCATTTAGTCCGATGTTAGCTACAACTTTTGGAACACCGCGCGAACTTCGTGAAGATGAAATTTTAGATATCATTCAGCGTTTTGCACGTGCCGCACATATTTGTGAAAAGGCAGGCTTCGAAGGCGTGCAATTGCATGGTGCGCATGGTTATTTAATTAGTCAGTTCTTGTCGCCACTGACCAATAAACGTCAAGATCAGTGGGGTGGTTCAAATGAAAATCGCATGCGCTTTTTGCTTGAAATCTATAAGGCAGTTCGTGCTGCGACGACAGATGATTTTATCATTTCGGTCAAACTGAATTCTGCTGATTTCCAACGCGGCGGAATTAGCGAAACAGATGTGATTGAGGTCTTTAAGGCAATCGATGCCGCAGGGATTGATATGATTGAAATCTCGGGCGGTTCCTATGAAGCGCCAGCGATGGCCGGTGCTAAAGCAGAAAAACGTAAAGCCAGTACCATTGCTCGTGAAGCTTATTTCCTCGATTTTGCGGACAATATCCGTAAAGAAGTGAAATGCGCGTTAATGGTTACCGGCGGGTTTAGAACCGTGCAAGGCATGAATGCTGCACTAGACAGTGGAGCTTGTGATTTTATTGGTATTGCACGTCCATTCGCTGTTGAAGTCGATTTGGCTGATCGTTTATTGGCGGGGCAGGATGTTCGTTACGGCGTAGACAAAATTAAAACTGGCATACCGATGATAGATAAAATGGCGATTATGGAAATTATTTGGTATGCCGCTCAGTTTAAATCGATTGGTGAAGGCAAACAGCCAAATCCTAAACTTTCACCGTTAAAAGTGTTTTTTAAATATCTTAAAGGAAATTTAACAGCGGTCATTAAAGGGCAAGTCAATTCACGTAAGTCGGCTTAATCAATCATTGAATTATTAGAATAAGGGCAATCGGCATACATCCATGTTATGGTTGCCTTCATTCATATCAATATTGCTTAAAATAAAAATGTCTAAAATTTTAATATTAATAGTCATTCTTTCGGGGCTCAGTTCAGCCCTCTATGCCCAGTCTGTATTTCAGACGGGGGATATCATTTTTCATATCTCAAAGTCACAACAAAGTTTAAGCATTCAAAAGGCCACACATTCGCCCTATAGTCACATGGGCATGATCGTAAATAAAAATAACCAAACGTGGGTGCTTGAAGCTATTCAACCTGTGCAATACACCACTTTAAATCAATGGATCGCGCGTGGGGAGAATGCTCACTATGTGGTGAAAAGGCTCAAACAACCCTTAAATGTGCCGCAGAAAACGAAGCTGGTACAACATGCAGAAAAGTATTTGGGCAAACCCTATGATATATATTTTGAATGGGATGACCGTGCAATTTACTGTTCTGAAATTGTTTGGAAAGCTTATCAGCATGCTTTAGGAATCGAACTTTCTCCATTACAACAACTGAAACAATTTGATTTAAAACAAAATGAAGTGCAGCGCCTAATGCGGCAGCGCTATGGTCAAAATATTCCGCTGAATGAGCAGGTGATTGCCCCTAAGGCCATTTATGATTCAAAACTATTAAAAGAAATATTTAGAAATTAAGGCAATAAAAAAGCCCAAGTCGCAATGCTTGAGCTTTTTAATGAGTGGTTAAAACCAACTCGAATATGGCGTCCCTACGGGGATTCGAACCCCGGTTACCGCCGTGAAAGGGCGATGTCCTAGGCCTCTAGACGATAGGGACAGTACAGAAAGCAAATTTTAAAACCGTTCATTTCAGTCTAAGTTTTTAGACTAAATAATGGCGTCCCTACGGGGATTCGAACCCCGGTTACCGCCGTGAAAGGGCG
>NZ_VPAM01000018.1:0-76542 GCF_013419215.1 Acinetobacter sp. YH12096
CAAGTAACTTGGACCAGTGTTGATCATTTAGCATTGTTCGAGGCATAGCGAGTGTAAAATTGGGTTTGGCGATTTAATTTTACTATCTCGCTATTTTTTTAATCAACAAATGTCAACAGACCCTATTCATTACAGCCAGTTGAGTTCATTCAGCTATTTAATGAGTTGCGTAAAGCTGAGCAAGTGACTTATGCCTTTGGTGGAGGAGGTGAACGAAAAAGGCAGGAAATATTAGCTATTTACTCTCAATATTGTATAGGTTCATTGAAAGATGTTGAACATTTCTCTTAAAAGTTTTCAGATTATATCAACACGCATTTAGATGAAGATTTGGTCAGGGGTGAATAAGGGTTTGGATCCAATTAGATATTTTATTAATATCATCCGTCTGCAACTGCTCCCGCATCTTTAAAAACTGCTTTTCATCTAAATCATAGAGCTTGAGGGAAAGTAGTTTTTTGATATCTATTTCAGGAAAGCGATATTTTATAATTTTAGCAGGGACTCCGCCTACTACTGCATAAGGCGGCACATCCTTGGTTACTACTGCACCAGTAGCCACCACAGCACCTTCACCCAGTGTAACGCCTTGCATAATCATCGCACGTGAGCCGATCCAGCATCCATCACCAATGATTGTGTCACCCGCAGGGACAAAACTCCGTGTATCAAACGGAAATGCTGAAATCCAGTCAGTACGATGCAACTGATTGCCACCCATCATAATTACGCATTCTGCGCCAAAGCAGACGAAATTGCCGATATAAAGCTGGTCAATTGGTTTCTCTGGTGTGGCTGGTTTGTCATGCAGATAACGCACCACACAACGCTCGAAACCTTGATCCCAATAAGCTGAGTAATAGCTGTAATTGCCCTTGATATGAATATTCGGATTCTTCACGGTTTTGGAGATGAATTCGAACTCGCACCAATGGTTCACAGGGGAATTAATCAGTTTTTCAGCCATAACCAAAATACAAAAATAAGGAATACGCCATTATAGCGAATTGGTCTCTAAGCTGGAGAACAATCCCATTCAATAACTGGCCTGATCAGGATTAAGTTTTATATGGCCTTAGCGGATTGAGGAATACGCGCAATGACTTTGATTTCGAAGTCAAAACCTGCCAGCCAGGTCACCCCCACAGCTGTCCAATTCGGATAGGGCCTTTGCGTAAAAATCTGGTTTTTAACTTTCATAATGCTTTCAAATTGCTGTTCAGGATTGGTGTGAAAGGTCGTGACGTCGACAATATCATCGAAAGTACAACCAGCCGCTGCCAATGTAGCAGCCAAGTTTTCAAAAGCTCGTTCTACCTGTTTCTCAAAGTCAGGTTCAGGACTGCCATCTTCACGGCTACCGACCTGGCCTGATACAAAGAGTAAATTTTCCGATTTAATAGCAGCAGAGTAACCATGCTGTTCATACAAGGCATGGCGATCTTGGGGAAATATTGCAATTCTAGTCATGTTTATTCTCATTCAATATCTGGTTTTAAAAGTGGGGGGAAAGCAGTTTTATTTTTGACATACGTATCGTATGTCAACATAATTGACATACGCCTGGTATGTCAATTAAAATTTTTGTGATGATGAGGTAATCAAAGCAATGTCTGTTCGTGAAAAAAAAATGGCGGCAACCCGCAAGAAACTGATTGAAGTGGCACGCCGTACGTTTGCTGAGTATGGCTATGCAGACACCTCAATGGATAAACTCACGGCAGAAGCAGGGCTGACCCGTGGTGCGCTGTACCATCATTTTGGCGATAAAAAGGGCTTATTTGCTGCCGTGGTCGATCAGATTGATTCAGAAATGGCTGAATATGCCGGGCAACATCTGGAGCAGCCTGATGATCTATGGGAGGGATTGATGCTTGAAGGGCGTACCTATATCGAACATGCTTTAAATGCTGAGTTCCAACGGATTGTGCTACGTGATGGTCCGGCAGTATTAGGGGACCCCGCACATTGGCCAAGTCAAAATAAATGCCTGCAGTCGACACGTGAATGCGTAGAACAGTTATTGGCAGCAGACCGAATTAAAGCAGTGAATTCTGAAGCGGCAGCCATATTTTTAAATGGTGCAGCAATGAATGCAGCACTATGGGTCGCTTCTAGTGAGGATCCTGCACAGGTCTTACCTCAGGCTTTACAGGCATTTGAAGCCTTGGCATCTGGCTTCTTAAAATAAAATCGATGGGAATTTCTAGGCTCAATAAAAAACCCCTCATCTGAGGGGTCTTACAGCCTAAAATATCTAGTTAAAAATTAGATATATTCAACGCTTACAATTTCGTATTCAACTTCACCTTGTGGTGTCACGATTTTCACATCGTCGCCTTCGTTTTTACCCAGCAGGCCACGCGCGATCGGAGAGTTCACAGAGATCTTGTTGATCTTAAAGTCTGCTTCATCATCACCTACGATTTTATAAGTCTTTTGTTCTTCAGTATCTAAGTTTTCAATGGTCACAGTCACACCGAAAACCACACGGCCATTTTGCTCAAGTGATTTAACATCAATCACTTGGCAAGCACCCAGTTTACCTTCGATATCTTGGATACGGCCTTCACAGAAACCTTGTTGCTCGCGAGCAGCGTGGTATTCTGCGTTTTCTTTCAAATCCCCATGTTCACGCGCTTCAGCAATTGCTGCAGTAATACGTGGACGATCAACACTTTTAAGTTGCTGTAATTCTTTCTCTAGGGCAATTTTGCCTTCGGGAGTCATAGGATAACGTTGCATTGTTGTCCCTCATGTTTGTAAAAAGAAAAAATCAGTAAAATTTTTACTGACCTAGAAATGAAAAAAAGCCCGCCACCGAGAGGTGGCGGGACTTCTCGGTAACTTAATTAACCTTTAGTAAGGTCTTGTAAGCGGTATACATCCATTGGCAATTTGATTGCTAAAGCTTGGCATACTGCATCAGCACCGTTAAGGGTAGTTGTGTAATACACTTTACCTTGTAATGCAGAGCGGCGGATCGAGAATGAATCTTCTTGAGCCTGTTTGCCTTCAGTTGTATTGATAATGAGGTGAACTTCGCCATTTTTCAAGCGGTCTACGATATTAGGACGGCCTTCAGTCACTTTGTTCACACGTTCACATTCAATACCTGCATCTTTAATCACATCATAAGTACCGCCAGTAGCGATCACTTTGAAGCCAAGATCTGTCAACTGTTTCGCAATACCAACAGCACGAGGCTTGTCAGAATGACGAACAGATAAGAATGCATGTTTAACTTCGCCTTCCGTTGGTAGGCCTGGTAAACGGTCATTAGAGCCTAACACAGCTTTATAGAACGCTTCACCAAATGTTTTACCTACACCCATCACTTCGCCTGTAGATTTCATCTCAGGGCCAAGAATTGGGTCAACACCAGGGAATTTATTGAATGGGAACACCGCTTCTTTTACAGAGAAGTGTTCAGGAATAATCTCTGTAGTGAATCCTTGAGATTCTAGAGATTGACCTGCCATACAACGCGCAGCCACTTTCGCTAAAGATTCGCCGATACACTTAGATACGAATGGAACAGTACGTGATGCACGTGGGTTCACTTCTAAGATGTATACGTCAGTACCTTTAACCGCAAACTGTACGTTCATCAAACCGATTACGCCAAGCTCTTTTGCCATAGCGATGGTTTGACGGCGCATTTCGTCCTGAACTTCTTTAGATAAAGAGTAAGGAGGAATAGAACATGCTGAGTCACCTGAGTGAATACCCGCTTGTTCGATGTGCTGCATGATACCGCCGATCACAACGTCTTTACCGTCAGATACGCAGTCCACGTCAACTTCAATCGCATCGTCTAGGAAGTGGTCAAGAAGTACTGGCGCTTCGTTAGATGCTTGAACCGCATCACGTAAGTAGCGTTTCAATTCGTCGTCGTTGTACACGATTTCCATCGCACGGCCACCAAGGACATACGAAGGACGTACTACAAGTGGGTAGCCAACTTTTGCTGCTTCAGCCATACCTTCTTCAGCAGATTTTACAATGCTGTTGTTTGGTTGACGAAGTTGCAGACGTTGAATCATTTGTTGGAAACGTTCACGGTCTTCTGCACGGTCAATTGCGTCTGGTGATGTACCGATGATTGGTGCACCAGCTTCTTCTAAAGCACGAGCCAATTTAAGCGGAGTTTGACCGCCGTACTGAACGATAATGCCTTTAGGTTTCTCGATACGCACGATTTCAAGTACATCTTCCAAAGTGATTGGTTCGAAGTACAAACGATCTGATGTGTCGTAATCCGTAGAAACAGTTTCAGGGTTACAGTTCACCATGATGGTTTCATAGCCGTCATCACGCATTGCAAGGGCAGCGTGTACACAGCAGTAATCGAATTCGATACCTTGACCAATACGGTTTGGGCCGCCACCGATGACCATGATTTTGTCACGGTTCGATGGGTTTGCTTCACACTCTTCATCGTAAGTTGAGTACATGTAAGCTGTGTCAGATTCAAACTCTGCAGCACATGTATCTACACGTTTGTAAACTGGAGTTACACCCAAGTTCCAACGGTGTTTACGGAATTGTTTTTGTGAAATGCCCATCAAGTCCGCAATGCGAAGGTCAGATAAACCTTTGCGTTTGAACGAACGGATGTTGTCAGCGTTCAAATCACCAAAACCTAAAGTTTTGATTTGATTTTCAGTTTTGATGATGTCTTCGATTTGAATCAAGAACCAACGGTCAATTTTGGTTGCTTCAAATACTTCATCAAGAGTGAAACCGTGACGGAATGCATCGCCTACGTACCAAATACGCTCTGGACCAGGCACTTTCAATTCAACAAGAATTTTCTCACGTGCGCCTTCAGTGCCCACAGCGATTTTTTCGTCAAAACCACATGCGCCCACTTCAAGGCCGCGAAGAGCCTTAGACACAGATTCTTGGAAGTTACGGCCAATGGCCATTACTTCACCTACAGATTTCATCTGAGTCGTCAAAGTTGCGTCAGCTTGCGGGAATTTCTCGAAGTTGAAACGAGGAATTTTCGTTACAACATAGTCGATCGCAGGTTCGAAAGATGCAGGAGTTGTGCCGCCAGTGATGTCATTTTTCAATTCATCAAGGGTATAACCTACAGCCAATTTCGCCGCGATTTTCGCAATTGGGAAACCAGTTGCTTTAGAAGCAAGGGCAGATGAACGAGAAACACGTGGGTTCATCTCGATCACAACCATACGGCCGTCTTTCGGGTTGATACCGAACTGAACGTTCGAACCGCCAGTTTCTACACCAATTTCACGAAGTACAGCTAAAGATGCATTACGTAAAAGTTGGAATTCTTTGTCAGTCAATGTTTGTGCAGGAGCAACAGTGATTGAGTCACCTGTGTGCACGCCCATTGGGTCAAAGTTTTCGATTGTACATACAATGATACAGTTGTCGTTTTTGTCACGAACAACTTCCATTTCGTACTCTTTCCAACCAATTAATGATTCATCGATCAATAATTGTTTAGTTGGAGAAAGATCGAAACCGCGTTCACAGATTTCAATGAATTCTTCACGGTTGTATGCGATACCGCCGCCTGAACCACCCATAGTGAATGATGGACGGATAATGACAGGGAAGCCGAAACGCGCTTGAATTTCAAGTGCGTGTTCCATGCTTTCTGCAACGTCAGCGCGAGGGCATTCCAAACCGATTTTGCGCATTGCGATATCGAAAAGTTTACGGTCTTCCGCTTTTTCGATCGCTTCTTTGGTCGCGCCAATCAATTCAACATTGTATTTTTCTAGAATACCGTTGGCATCGAGTGCAAGTGCACAGTTCAATGCTGTTTGACCCCCCATTGTAGGAAGAACTGCGTCTGGGCGTTCTTTCTCAATGATTGCAGCTACAGTTTGCCAAGTGATTGGCTCGATGTAAGTGGCATCTGCCATCGCAGGGTCAGTCATAATGGTTGCTGGGTTAGAGTTCACCAAAATAACACGGTAGCCTTCTTCACGAAGTGCTTTACATGCTTGAGCACCTGAGTAGTCAAACTCACATGCTTGACCGATGACAATCGGACCAGCACCAATAATTAAGATGCTTTTAATGTCTGTACGTTTAGCCATGATGCTTCCTTAATTACTTCTTAGATGCTTCGATAAGTTCGATGAAATGATCGAACAATGGTGCGCAGTCATGTGGACCAGGGCTTGCTTCGGGGTGACCTTGGAAACTGAACGCAGGTTTATCTGTACGGTGAATCCCTTGTAGGGTTTGGTCGAACAGTGATTTGTGCGTAGCTTTCAAGTTTGCAGGTAATGTTTCTGCATCGACTGCGAAGCCATGGTTTTGCGAAGTAATCATCACAATACCAGTTTCCATGTTTTGAACAGGATGGTTGGCACCGTGGTGGCCGTGAGGCATTTTCACAGTTTTTGCACCTGAAGCAAGTGCAAGAATTTGGTGACCCAAGCAAATACCAAATACTGGTACATTGCGAGCATCTTCTACAATTGTTTTTACAGCTTCAATTGCGTAGTCACATGCAGCTGGATCGCCGGGGCCGTTCGATAAGAACACGCCATCTGGATTCAATGCAAGTACGTCAGCAGCAGGAGTTTGCGCAGGCACGACAGTCAATTTACAACCGCGGTCTGCGAGCATACGTAAGATGTTGGTTTTGACACCGTAATCGTATGCAACAACATGGAATTTAGCTTCAGGCTGAGAGAAACCTTTACCTAATGTCCAAGAACCTTCAGTCCATTCAAAGCCTTCAGGGTCACAGCATTCTTTTGCAAGGTCTAAACCAGTTAAACCACCAAAAGCGCGTGCTTTAGCTAAAGCTTCTTCTTCTGTAATGTTTTCGCCAGCAAGGATACAACCATTTTGTGCACCTTTTGCTCGCAGAATACGCGTTAATTTACGTGTATCGATGTCTGCAATAGCAACAACATTGTGTTGTTCAAGGTAATCACCAAGTGATTGCTCAGCACGGAAGTTGCTATGCAATAAAGGTAGGTCACGAATGATCAATCCGTTAGCCCATACTTTATGAATTCGACCTGACTCAGCGTCTTCATCATTACAACCTGTGTTACCGATATGTGGGTAAGTTAGTGTCACAAGTTGTTGTGCATAACTAGGGTCAGTCAAAATTTCTTGATAGCCAGTCATTGCTGTATTAAAAACGACTTCACCAGTCGTACTACCCGATGCGCCAATAGAAGTACCTTTAAAGATAGTTCCGTCGGCAAGGGCTAAAATTGCTGGGGTGCTCAAACCAAAGCTCCTGAAATTTAGGCTGTAAAAAAGCGAGAAGACGAAAAAAAAGGAAGGCTGCTTAAAAACCTACCCTCCTTACATCTGCTCGCTTGAACTTAACACGGCATTATACGCAGAAAGCCACTGAAAGTCCATCGTAAATATCAGGAATAAAGCAGATAAAGCGCTTGCATTTTAGAATAAAGTTTGGTTTTGCAAAATCTTAGAAAAATGTAAGCAATTAATTATTGTCAGACAAATCATAAATTAAAATTTATCAAAAAGCGCTAATGTGGGTCGGTCAGCAAAAACTATAGGTACAAAGTCATGGCAACACAACAAAAACAAACAGCGGCTAAAACCTCCCTGAAAGAAGTCGTTATCGAAGGTGCTGAAAAGCTTGAACAAGTTGCAAAAGAGGCAAGTGTTCAAGCCACAGAAGCGGTCACTGAAAGCAAAGAAAAGATCGGAGCAGAGGCAAAGCAGTTGAATGCCAGTGTGCAAGATCAATTGCGTCAGTTGAAGCAAGATGTATTGAATAAACTTGATCAGTTAAAAGTTCAGTTTGGTTCATCGCAAAAAGATTTTAGTGAACTCAAAGAATTTGTGAAAACTGAATTTAATACGGTTATTGATGATCTTTCAAAACTTGGAAAAGAGCTGAAAGAAGATGTGACCCAAATTTCAGGAAAGCACAAAGATCATCTAACAGAAACATTTAAGCGTTCTAAGGAGCATACTTTGGAAGCGTGGAAAAAAGTTTCACCAGTGAAAGCTGAAGTTACGGATCAAACCACAGATCTTAAAAGTTAATTGTGAATGACATGAATTTTAAAACGCTTGAGCTAAGTCTAGTCATTCCAGGGAACTGGATTGGGTGAGAGCAAATTAAACTTCGAGTTAACGTTTTATGCATAAGGGAGTCATTAATGGCTCCCTTATTGTGAATAGTACATTTAAGTCCAAAGCACTTATTTAAAATAAAAAGCACTTATTTAAAATAAGCAGGCAATAAAAAAGCAAAAGATCGTACTTTTGCTTTTTATCGTATTTAAAACATCAAATGGTTTAGAACTGATGTAGCCAATCACGTTTGTTGTGAAAGTCAGCATTTGGACTACTATGCTGCATGGCATAGTACTGTTCACCTTGAGGGGTTTTTAGTACTGCAGTGAGACCAATATAGAGATCTTCCCATTTAAGTTTGTACTTCAGCATAAATTCTGTCAGATCAAGACTGACATTTAAGCCATAGTGCGTCCGTTTCAACTGATTCAGTTCAATATCGTAAGCAGCTTGTGGCGGCATATCTTCTGGATAGCGATATTCTTCAAACTGGTAAGCCTGCCAAGCTTGTGAAGGGGAGAGGTTGATTTCACGATAAAAGTCTTCATTGCGTACACCAATAAAAACTTCTAAGCAGGTCTGTTCCCACAAAAAATCGATTCGTGGATGAGCTGATACCAATTCTGGCCATTGAATCAGTTGATTTGGGTCTCGAATCCAATAACCCACATTTAAAGTATATGGGCTTTGTTGTTCGATAGCACCAACGACTGATACAGCCTGAAAGCGACGATCAAAAGCGCTGAGTTCGAAGCTTGCCATAAATGTTTAGTTAGACAGGTGTGCGTAGCGAACAAGGTTAGACAGTTTTGCATTTTGTTTTGCCGCTTTGCGGTAAATCAACGCAATCTTACCAATCGTTTGAACAACTTCAGAACCTGAAACAGTCGCAATTTCAGTAATCATTGCAGCACGAGCTTCACGGTCTTCTGCCACAACTTTCACTTTAATTAACTCATGGTCGTTTAACGCACGGTTTAATTCTTCAACAACGCTTTCTGATAAGCCTTTGTCCGCAACCATTACAACTGGGTTTAGGGTGTGACCAATTTGACGTAAGCGTTTACGTTCTTGAATAGATAAAGCCGCCATAAATATAACCTAATTTTAAAAACGACCTAGTATAGCAAAATCAAAGTTGAAGCGCTGTATTTAATCGGCATTTTCTCGATGAAGATTATTGAAAAAAACATGATTTAAGATGCTTTTTAGATACACATGTCTACTGCAAAAGTGCTGAATTTCACGTACAATCAAGACTGAGAAGTTTTTTTTATTTAGAGAGTTATGGCTACCCGCATTACTAACCAGAAATTATCCAAAAGTAGTCGTGACTGGATGCGTGAGCATCTTGATGACCCCTTTGTGAAAAAAGCACAAAAGGAAGGATATCGTGCGCGTGCCGCTTATAAATTGCTTGAAATTCAAGAAAAATACAAATTGATCAAGCCAGGCATGACCGTTGTCGACTTAGGTGCTGCACCAGGTAGTTGGTCGCAAATTGCCGGTAAACTTGTTGGCGACAAAGGTTTGGTTATTGCTTCAGATATTTTACCAATGGATGCTTTACCCGATGTGACCTTCTTGCAAGGTGACTTTCGTGAACAAGAAGTGTTCGATGAATTGTTAAAAATTTTAGATGGGCGTACTGTAGACGTTGTAATTTCAGATATGGCCCCCAATACATCAGGTAATAAGGCTGTAGATCAACCGCGTCAGATCTATCTTTGTGAATTAGCAATCGACTTTGCTCAAAAGGTTCTTGGACCAAATGGACAGTTTGTTGTTAAAGTGTTCCAAGGTATTGGATTTGATGAATACCGTAAGCAAGTTGTAGACACATTTGATGTGCTGAAAACAGCAAAACCGGCGGCTTCACGTGCTCGATCTAAAGAAGTGTTTTTAATCGGGCAGGGACGTAAGAAAGCTTTCAAGTAAAGTTTACTTGCCAACTCGTTAAAAATTGTGCATTTTGTACGTTTTTAAATTATTGCGAAGCTACTCTGCAGCGTAAGTATTAGAGTCACCCATGTAAGTGGGATTGAACGAATTAGATAGAAATGGGAATAAAGCTTTGAGCGATCTTTTTAAGAATGCCGTGTTGTGGCTGGTTATCCTAGGCGTGCTGGTTTTAATCTTCAGCAACGTCAGTGACCGCAATCAACCGACCGCGATGAACTATTCTGAGTTCGTGGCAGCCGTAAATGCGGGTCAGATTAAACAAGTCACCATTGATGGCGAAAGAATTCGTGGCGAAAAATCAAACGGTTCAGAGTTTGAAAGTATCCGTCCTGCGGTTCAAGATCCTGAACTTATGCCGAACCTGATCAAGAACAATGTTGTTGTTGAAGGTACAGCGCCACAGCGTCAAAGTATTTTGATGCAACTTCTGATTGCAAGTTTCCCTGTTCTTTTAATCATTCTGTTATTCATGTTCTTTATGCGCAACATGGGTGGTGGAGCTGGTGGTAAGAATGGCCCAATGAGTTTTGGTAAGTCAAAAGCAAAAATGCTGTCTGAAGACCAAATCAAAGTGACATTTACTGATGTTGCGGGCTGTGATGAAGCTAAACAAGAAGTTGTTGAAATCGTTGACTTCCTAAAAGATCCATCTAAGTTCAAACGACTTGGTGCAAGCATTCCGAAAGGCGTGCTCATGGTAGGTCCTCCGGGTACGGGTAAAACTTTACTTGCTAAAGCGATTGCGGGTGAAGCGAAAGTACCTTTCTTTAGTATTTCGGGTTCTGACTTTGTTGAAATGTTCGTGGGTGTGGGTGCGTCTCGTGTCCGTGACATGTTTGAACAAGCAAAGCGTCATGCGCCATGTATCATTTTCATCGATGAGATCGATGCCGTTGGTCGTCACCGTGGTTCAGGCACAGGTGGTGGTAATGATGAGCGTGAGCAAACATTAAACCAAATGTTGGTTGAAATGGATGGCTTTGAAGGCAACGAAGGTATTATCGTTATTGCTGCAACAAACCGTGCTGACGTATTGGATAAAGCTTTACTTCGTCCGGGTCGTTTTGACCGTCAAGTGATGGTATCTCTACCGGATATTAAAGGTCGTGAGCAAATCCTGAATGTACATTTGAAAAAATTACCTTCTGTGACTGGTGTAGATGTTAAAGTCTTGGCACGTGGTACACCGGGCTTCTCGGGTGCTCAGTTGGCTAACCTTGTAAACGAAGCAGCACTGTTTGCTGCACGTCGTAACAAGAACACGGTCGATATGCATGACTTTGAAGATGCTAAAGACAAGCTTTACATGGGTCCTGAACGTAAATCGATGGTGATTCGTGAAGAAGAGCGTCGTGCGACGGCTTATCATGAAGCAGGTCATGCGATTGTTGCTGAAATCTTGCCGGGTACAGACCCAGTGCATAAAGTGACAATTATGCCGCGTGGTTGGGCACTGGGTGTGACTTGGCAGTTGCCTGAACATGACCAAACCAGCCATTACAAAGACAAAATGTTGAATGAACTTTCAATTTTGTTTGGTGGTCGTATTGCAGAAGAAGTCTTCATTAACCAAATGTCGACTGGTGCTTCAAATGACTTTGAACGTGCAACGAAAATGGCACGTGCAATGGTTACTAAATACGGTATGTCCGATAAGATGGGCGTCATGGTTTACGAAGATGACTCACAGCAGTCATTCATGGGTGGTTTAGGAAGTCGTGTGATTTCTGAAGCAACTCAGCTTGAAGTTGACCGCGAAGTTCGCCGTATTTTAGATGAGCAATATAAAGTTGCTCGCGATATTCTTGAAAATAACAAAGATATAGCACATGCTATGGTAAAAGCATTGCTTGAATGGGAAACCATTGATCGTGATCAAATCCGTGACATTATGGAAGGTCGTGAACCTCAACCACCAAAAGTGTACATCGCTGAAAATCCAGTGATTGATGTCACACCAACGGATGGTCCAGATGTTCCACCACCATTACCGTCATTGCCAAAAGCATAAAATTTTAAAACCACCTTCGGGTGGTTTTTTTATATGAAAATAAATGCATGTAAGCGAAATGCTGAGCAAACTTAGCGTTAAAATAAGCACAGCAAAATCTGGGATGTGTAATATGAAGTTAGTGTCTTTGCCTAATAAAATTTTAAACTGTGGTAACTTGCAATTAGATTTGTCAGAGCCACATGTGATGGGGATTTTAAATGTCACACCGGACTCTTTCAGTGATGGTGGCAAACACAATGGTAAAGACCAAGCTATAGCACATGCATTACAAATGATTGCTGATGGCGCGACAGTGATTGATGTCGGTGGTGAGTCAACACGTCCGGGTGCATCTGTTGTTGAGGTTGAAGAAGAAATTCGACGGGTCGTACCCGTCGTTGAAGCCTTATCTAAACACAATGTAGTGATTTCTATCGATACCTCACAACCTGAGGTGATTGAGGTAGCGGTTCAGGCAGGTGCGCATATCTGGAATGATGTACGTGCATTAACTCGGCCGAATGCCTTAGAAACCGCTGCAAAACTGGACATTCCAGTGATCATTATGCATATGCGCGGCGAACCCACCACGATGAATAATCTAGATCAGTATCAAGATGTCGTGGCTGACGTCATCGATGAATTAAAGCAACGTGTGCAAGATGCATTAGACGCCGGTGTGCGTGCAGAAAACATTATGATTGATCCAGGTTTTGGTTTTGCTAAAAATGCACAGCAAAACTTAAAGCTTTTACAGCAATTCTATCAATTGAATGACATGGGCTATCCGATCCTGTCGGCATTATCTCGTAAGCGTTTTATCGGTGAGGCACTTGGTGGTGCAGATGCACAAAATCGCGCTGTAGGCTCGGTTGCAGCGCATCTACTCAGCATTCAACAAGGTGCATGTATGGTTCGCGCACATGATGTCAAAGCAACGGTAGATGCGATACGTGTTTGGCAAGCCATGCAGAATGCAGTCTGATTTGAAAATACTGAATCCCAATAAATTTGGTGAATTGTAGTATTTGTGTTATATAAGCGCCCTGAATATTTTGTGATAGAGTTTCGTATGTTTGCAGATTTACTGCTACCCATGTTTGATGATGAATATTACCCAGATGTGTTGGTTGCAGAGGTGAAGTTATTGGTTGTTCAATTTGCGAAGAAAATTGCAAAAGCAGATTTAAGTTCAACTGATATCTACCATTTTGCCAATGAAACGGTTGCACAGCTCAATAAGATGAAACCTCAATTTGAAGATTTAGATTCGTCTTTGGATGATACGGCTACAGATTATATTGCAGAAGCCATGATGATGGTGCTGCAAGATGAAGGCCATATGGATATTGAAATGGAAGAGTTGGTTGCTAATCGAGAATGGTAATTGAACTTTAAAAAAAGCCCTGTAGTGACAGGGCTTTTTTGTGTCCAGAGTTTTAAAAAGTCATTGAGCATTGTCTAAAAAATCTTTAAAGGATGATTTGATCGATGCTGATAATTTTTGTTCTTCTTGCATGGCTTGTAAGTGTAGGGCGTAGAAATACGATTGATGTTCTTTTTGTTTTAAAGATTGTTGATAAGACCAAAATGCCAGTTGGCGAAGCTTTTGTAGTTTTACTCGTTCAATGGCGCTGCTTTCAGGTTTATAAAGTAATTCAGTAAATACACATAAAAACAGACTGAAAAAAAGTCCACTGAGACTGATGAGGTTTAATACATCTGTTTGTAGATACTTAAAGTTTATAGCAAGGAGAAGTGTTAATCCGCCAAGGAGATATAGTTGTATTTGCAGGCGTTGAACTGCGGACTTGCTGCTAAAACGTGCTTGATAATGTGCATACCAGACATAGCAATAGATCAAAGGAAGAATAATCAATATACCAAGATTAAACGCCATTTTGGGGTCGTGTATTGAAAGTGCCGTTGAAAGCATATGACCAAGTACAGCGCTGCTAAGGGGGATAGAAAGTATCAGGCAAAAGCTAAAGATTAAAACAGGTGCAGTGGGTGTGAGATTGATAATTTTAAAATGTGCAAACAGCAGCCGTTGATAAAAGGCATCGGGATGCTTGAGTTGTAGTGCGGGGAGATTAAAATCTGAAGGTGTCGGCATCGAATAATAATAGATTTCTAAATTTTAGGCATAAAAAAACCAGCAAATTGCTGGATCTTTTATTGCACCAATCTTAGAAGTATAAGAATGGTGCCCGAGGCCAGACTCGAACTGGCACGCTTTGTGGGCGGGGGATTTTAAATCCCCTGTGTCTACCGATTTCACCACTCGGGCATGTGCGCAATAATAGAGGACGAAATGGAGCTTGGCAAGTGTATTTGATGGTGTTTGTTTTAAAATCAATCAATTCATGCATATAAGTTGAAAATATTCAAAACTAGTGATGTATTGAATGACTTTTTGAGCAGTGATTGAAAGATTATTGCACTTCATTAACGCCGACTTATTTCATTAACTCATCAAGATAATGTTCAACATTTTGGTGCTTTAGCTTTTTACATAGCTGATTTTCCTGATGTAGCATTTGTATGTGCAAATTTTGGAACTGTGTAAAGCGCTCAGATAACTGTTTATGATTTGCTTGATTTTGATTACTGAGTGTCAAACGTAATTTTGCTTTAAGCATTTGTTTATACGACCAATAAGCAATACGACGTGTTTCTTGCAGAAAATAGTATTCTTGCGTGTTACTTCCACCTTTGAATAGATTTTCTTTATAAAAACGCACAAAGCCGAAACTCATGGCGAAAAAGAACAATACAGATTGAACAAAGGTGCTTTGTAAAAAGGCGATATTGAGTAACTGTAATAAAATCACGATCGCAAGTCTGAACGGCGTATTCTTCAAACTTTGATACAGTGACATTGAACTGTGCTTGATTTGCTTGATGACTAAGGGTACAACCAGCATGAAAAACAGCATAATACTCAGTACAGCAATACCATGAGCTCGAAACTCACTCATTTCTGGAAAATACAGTTGCACTGCATGTCCAATACTCATGCTCAAAGAAATAAAAATCATCGCCGCCAAAACCCAAGGAATAAGCTCTTTGAGTTCGTCTAAAATGCCTTGAGTTTTCAGTTGGCTATAAAATAAATAATTATGTTTAAAGGCTGCTGGATATTGCTGTTTCAGTTGTTGAAGGTAAAGAGCAGCCTGTTTCTTTTGAGCCATATTGTGACGTTAGTATTAAAGCGTGAAAATAATATAGTTGATTTCGATATTTTTGACAGAATTTTTTTCTAAATCATGTTGTATATCTGAACATTATAAGAGAAAACGCAATTTCTATAGCGAAGGTCGCAGTTTTCATCCTTCTTTTATGCGAAAATACATGATTATTGAATATTAAGTTTTTATAGGCAGTTTATGACTGATCATTCTCCTGAAACATTAAGCGATATCGAAATTCTAGACATTCTTCAGTCGATGAAATCAGATGTTTTAAATACTGAAGCAAATGAAGTGATTCGTAGTGGGGGAAAAGCTGGTCGTCAAGAAGCACACAAACAAGCTTTGGTAAAATTAAATCAAGCATTTGAAGATAAATTTGTTGAAGCTGTGACTTTGGCTTTAGGCTTAAATGAAGGCCAAAGTAAAAAAATCCGCTACAAAAAAGATCGTATCCGTATTTTGAAAGTTCGTGGTATCGATTATTTAGCGATTGATGGTGCCGAAACTGCACAAGTACTGTCACAAGTTGCACAAGCGATTGTACGTGAAGACGCAACGGTGACTCATGACCTGCATAACATTTTCCCATTTTGGAAAGAAGGCTGGCCAATGGTGCAATTCGACAATGTTTATAAAATTTTAGAAGATGACATTCGCATACATTATGAAGCAGTTCTAGAAGCATTAATTTCAAAGCATTAACCACTACAAATGAACCTGTGAGTGTAAAGCACTGGCTAGTTCTGTATTGTTAAGCATAAAAAAAGCACCATCAGGTGCTTTTTTATCTTTAACTTTTTAAGTTAAGCTCGAATAAAACGGAAACATTCCAAAGATTAGACCCGCTGCTAACATGACAAAACACGTGATTACAGCCCAGATAATGGTAAATTTCTGATGTTGTCCAAACTCGATACCCGCAAGTCCACAGAGTAAATAGGTCGAAGGAACAAGCGGAGAGAGTAGGTGTACAGGTTGCCCTACGATGGAGGCACGTGCCATTTCTACAGGTGCAATTCCATAATGAGCGGCAGCATCGGAAAGAATTGGTAAAACCCCAAAATAGAAAGCATCATTCGACATAAAGAAAGTCATCGGCATACTGATAACAGCGGTGATTGGTGCTAAATAGGGACCCATACTTTCAGGGATGATCGCCACAAGTTCTTTAGACATGGCTTCTACCATGCCTGTTCCAGCTAAAATACCGGTAAAAATACCTGCAGCAAAAAATAATACCGACCACATTTAAAGCACTACCTGCATGATGTGCGATTAATTTTTTCTGCAAGTCGACATTTTTGTAGTTGACGACTAGCGCAATACACAAAGCCACCATGAATAAAATAGGCATAGGTAAAATACTAAAAACCAGACAAATCATCAGAACGACGGTTAACAGTGCATTGAACCAACGTAGATCTGCGCGGTTGGCTTCTGGATTATCTGAAATTTGAATGTTTTCACCATGGCTGATATCCAATTGGACAATTCCCAGACGCTTTCTTTCCATTCGGCCATACATGGTTCCCAAAAAGTACAACCAGCCGATGGCAAATAACATCGGTAAAACCATCGGAACAAAAACATCACTTGGGTCGACATGAAGTGCGCTGGCGGCGCGGGCTGTAGGCCCACCCCATGGCGTAAGGTTCATAATGCCGCTAGAGAGCATAATCAAACATGCCATAATCAATGGGCTCATACCTAAGCGCTTATAGAGTGGCAGCATGGCAGCAACACAGATCATATAGGTTGTGGAACCATCTCCATCCAAAGAGACAATTAACGTCAGGGTAATGGTTCCAAGAACGACTTTTAAGGGATCACCTTTGACCATTTTTAAAATAAATTTCACCTAAGGGTCGAACAAACCTGTATCAATCATGATGGCAAAATACAGAATCGCAAAAAGCAGCATGATGCCAGTCGGTGCAAGTTTTTTTACACCTTCTATCATCATTTCGCCAATTTCATTTATTTGTATGTGTGACAAGCTGTCAAAATAAAAACCAAGTAACCACGCAATCAAGGCAAAAAGTAGGGGAATTAAAGTCAGTGCAACAAGTGGGCTTAAGCGTTTCGACATGATCAAATACATAAAGCACAAGATCATGCCCAAACCGAGTACGGTTAACATGGTTCATTCCTTTGAAATATAAAGCTGTTTTTAAATCCAAGGGCAGAGCATAAAGATAAATTTCATCAGTCAAAACAAAGGTGAGAAAATGTGAAATACATCACTATTTTAGTGGGAAATAGTCATTAATAATGAAGGTATTAAGGAAGGGAGATTTTTCGATTTATTTTAATTTTTATTCAAAAAATGTGGTCTGTTTACATATATTCAACATCAGTAGAGAACTGTAAGTGCTGTGCAGATACAGTTTGATCACAACAAGTACGCTTATGCAAAAATAGACAGTAGCGTCCGAATCGGCCAACTAAAAAATCGGAACCAAAATATTAAGGGATTATAAAAAAACAGACCAAAACGCATGGTTTCGTCATATTGTTGTCTGCCACGTTCATAAGGATAAGGCGTTAAAAACCACGCAGTGGCGATCAGTGTAACACCGAGCAATAGAAATAAAGGTTGTGGATGAGCTTTAAAAAAATAATAGATCAGATAAGCCCCAGTATAAAAACTAAAGCAAGTCAAAATCGCTTTAAGTGAAAAAGACATCTTCGTATTCCATCGTATTTATATTTTATTGTTTTAGAAAAAGAAGAATCGAATTAATCCGATTCTTCTGGTATA
The DNA here is from genome assembly GCF_013419215.1 of Acinetobacter sp. YH12096. Lineage (NCBI taxonomy): Bacteria > Pseudomonadati > Pseudomonadota > Gammaproteobacteria > Moraxellales > Moraxellaceae > Acinetobacter > Acinetobacter sp. YH12096. The sequence continues at coordinate 17,978 of NZ_VPAM01000018.1, forward strand.
TCAAGTTCAGTCTCAGCCGGCTTTAAGCGAGTCACTAATAATTGGTCAATTTTAAAGTGGTCTACATCCACTACTTCAAATTTGTAGCCATGATAAGTAACAAAGTCCGCTGGACGTGGAATTTTACGCAGTTTAAACATCATAAAGCCGGCAAGGGTTTCATAGTTTTCTTCATCCGGCATTTCATCTAAAGCGAGTGCATGCTTCAAATCTTCGATTGGCGTACTGCCATCGATAAGCCAAGAATCCGCATCACGTTTAATAATTTGTTGCTCTGCTTCAATCGGTGTTACCCAGTCGCCCATCACGGTAATCATAATGTCGGAGAGGGTAATAACGCCGACAACCAACGCGTATTCGTTAATTACTACGGCAAATTTTTCTTTGGTTGAACGAAAGCGATCGAGTAATTCGGACAGTGTTAAGGTATTTGGAATCGTGAGGACATTACGAATAGTATTTTCGTTGAGCTGTAAAAGTGACTGATTGTTGAGGATTCGAACCAAAATATCTTTGGCATCTACATAGCCAATTACGTCATCAATATTTTCACTACAGACCAAAAACTTCGAATACGGAAATTCAGCGAGTTTTTGACGAATACTGGCTTCTGATTCTTTGAGGGTAAAGTACACCACGTTTTCACGTGTAGTCATACTTGAAGGGACGTTACGTTCTTCCAGCTCAAATACGTTTTCAATAAAGTGGTGTTCTTGCTTTTGTAGTACACCAGCTTGAGCACCGGCATCCATCACGGCTGAAATATCGTCAAAGGTAATATTGTCATCACGTGTTGTGTTCACTTTGAATAAACGAAACAACAAATTGGCAATGGCATTAATCACCCACGCCATTGGCTTACACACTTTAATAAAGATTTGAATCGGGTCAACAACAGCAACGGCAATTTTTTCAGGTGCGATCATCGCCAAACGTTTTGGCATCAAATCAGCAAATAGAATGAATAAGGATGTGACTAAAGTAAACGACAGGGTGAAACCGATAGTTTCAGTCCACGGGCCCTGATAAAAACGAGTGACTAAGCTAATGAAGTAAGGACGAAAAGCACCTTCACCCAAAATACCGCCAAGAATTGCCACAGCATTTAAGCCAATTTGTGATGCGGCGAAAAAGTCTGCTGAGTTGGCTTGTAAGTCAAGCACACGTTGTGCACGTGAATCTCCAGATTCAGCCAAAATTTTAAGTTTTACTTTTCGTGCACCCGCAAGGGCAATTTCTGTTAATGAAAGAAAACCCGCACCGACGATCAGGAGAATAATAATGACAATATTTTGGAAAAGGCTCACGAATACACCTGTTTGTGATTCATTCTATTTTTCTGTATTTCTAACACAAAAATGGGCAAGGTAGTAGTCTTAACTACTACCTATATAGTGACAGTATACGTTTGAATTAATAAGGAATTAAAGAATTAATTACTGATACTGTGAAAACTGAGAGTTATTCATTAAGTATTCGCGGTTTTCTTCTTCAATCATTTGACGTGCAACATACAATATAAGTTGACGTAACCAGCGATGAGCAGGGTGATGATGAAGTAATGGACACCAAGCCATTTTTAATTCAAATTCAGGAATATAGAATGGTGGATCGCGAAGTAATAGGTTTTGACTTTTGGCTTGAAGGCGAGCGATACGGCTTGGCAGAGTCGCAACCAAATCAACATTCGAGGCCAATAAGCCAGGCATTTGATAATGACGAGTAAAAACTGAAATTTTACGTTTTTGGCCAATACGTTCTAGAGCCTGATCAATCCAACCTAGACCCGCTTGTTTTTCAGGATTGACACCAAAACCGACACCCATACCTGTTTTAGATACCCAAATGTGTTGTGCATCTAGATAGCTTTTCAGGTTTAAATTATTTGCAGCAGGGTGCTTGGCATTTAAAAGGCATGAAAAACTGTCACGCCAGACCAAAACTTGGTGGAAACTTTGCGGAATTTCATTAAAGCGGTTAATCGCCAAGTCGACTTTACCTTGTTCCATATCTCGATAAGACACATCACTAGGCGTTAAAAAATCGAGAACCACATTGGGTGCTTCTGAGCGCAAAGCTTTTACTAGGCGCGGCACCAGTGTTGCTTCAGCATAATCTGAAGTCATGATGCGGAAGACACGATTTGAGGTGTAAGGTCGGAACTCGGTACGAGGTTCCAAAATCATCGAAAGGTCAGAGAGAGCATCACGGATACGTGGCTGTAATTCAAGCGCACGTTCTGTAGGTGTCATACCTTCTGAAGAACGAATAAGAAGTGGATCATTAAATAAGTTGCGTAAACGACGTAAAATATTACTCATCGCAGGCTGAGTTACACCCAGTTGCTCGGCAGCACGAGTCACGTTTTTTTCACGAAGAAGTACATCAAGATAAATTAATAGATTGAGATCGACCCGCTCCAGATTCATAAAATAAATACCGACAATAAAATCATGAAATTTATCTGATTATGCCATAACTACTAAGGCTTGTGTAAAAAATGGATGAAAAAATGACGTGTACTTTTGTACTAAAATTCGGCAGTTTTAAGACAAATTTGCTGAAGTGCCAGCACATATTTCTTAAATACTTATTATCTGTTTAGACCGATATTTTTAAGTGAGTGAAATAAAAATACGGAGCAATTTTGTTTATGCGATGTGATGTTCATAAAACAAAAAAATTAGATGAAATATCTCATTTACATGATCATTTGAAGACAGAATAACCAAGTATTTAGCTTGGTGAATTTGGGCAAAAATGGCGTAAAAAATGCTGTTTTTTTTAAAAGTGAATGCTCAGTCGACTTAAGTCTAATGAAGAATAATTCATCAAAATGTTTGAAAAATAGACAAAAAAATTAGCAAAATATTTTAATAAAAGTATTTAAATACAAATACTTATAAATGTTGGTTAATTATTATAATACGACTTTAATCTACATATTTTTTAAATAAATACTGAAAATTAATGCAGAATATTGGATTAATTTTTTTAGTCAATCTACTCTGTGTCTATCGCAACGAAGTGTTCTAAATCTGAACAATCATTCGAGGGTATGATTTTAGCCTTACGTTGCAGAAAAATCCTAATATTATTACAGGAACATATCATGTCTACATACTTAACAGCGATTGATGCAATCCGTGAATTAAAAGCAAAATTCGGAAGCACTTGGCGCGATATTAGCCCAGAAGATGCTGCACGTATGCAAATGCAAAACCGTTTCAAAACTGGTTTAGACATTGCGAAATATACAGCTGCTATTATGCGTCGTGATATGGCTGCTTATGATGCTGATTCTAGCAAATACACTCAATCATTAGGTTGCTGGCACGGTTTCATCGCACAACAAAAAATGATTGCGAACAAAAAATACTTCGGTACAACTGAACGTCGCTATATCTACCTTTCAGGTTGGATGGTTGCAGCTCTTCGTTCAGAATTCGGTCCACTTCCTGACCAATCTATGCACGAAAAAACTTCAGTACCTGCATTGATCGAAGAAATCTACACTTTCCTACGTCAAGCTGACGCGAAAGAATTAAACGACTTGTTCCGTGCGCTTAAAAAAGCAAACGAAGCTGGTGATACTGCTAAAGCTGCTGAAATCACTGCTCAAATCGACGGTTTCCAAACTCACGTTGTGCCAATTATTGCTGACATCGACGCTGGTTTCGGTAACGAAGAAGCGACTTACTTACTAGCTAAGAAAATGATCGAAGCGGGTGCTTGTGCACTTCAAATCGAAAACCAAGTATCTGACGCTAAACAATGTGGTCACCAAGCTGGTAAAGTTACAGTTCCACACGAAGACTTCATCGCGAAAATCCACGCTCTTCGCTATGCATTCTTAGAAATGGGTCTTGATGACGGTATCATCGTTGCTCGTACTGACTCTGAAGGCGCTGACTTGACTCAAAAAATCCCAGTGGTTAAAGAGCCAGGCGACATCGCTTCTCAATACATCAGCTACTTAGACACAACTGAAATTGACATTTCAGAAGCTCAAGAAGACGAAATCCTAATCAAGCGTAACGGTAAACTTCACCGCCCAAAACGTCTTGCTTCTGGCTTGTACCAGTTCCGTCCAGACACGCAAATTGACCGCGTTGTACTTGACTGTGTATCTAGCCTTCAAAATGGTGCTGACCTTCTTTGGATCGAAACTGCGACTCCAAACGTTGAAGAAATCGCTCACATGGTTAACCGTGTTAAAGAAACAGTTCCAAATGCGAAACTTGTTTATAACAACTCGCCTTCATTCAACTGGACTTTAAACTTCCGTCAACAAGCTTACGACCGTTGGGTTGCTGAAGGTAAAGACGTTTCTGCTTACGACCGTGCTAAACTAATGAGCGCTGAATACGATAACTCTGAATTAGCTGCTGAAGCTGACGAAAAAGTTCGTACGTTCCAAGCTGATGCTTCTCGTGAAGCGGGCGTGTTCCATCACTTGATCACACTTCCGACTTACCATACAGCTGCTCTTTCTACTCACGAGCTTGCTCAAGGTTACTTCGGCGACCAAGGTATGCTTGCTTATGTAGCTGGCGTTCAACGTAAAGAAATCCGCGGTACGATTTCTTGTGTTAAACACCAAGCAATGGCTGGTTCTGACATCGGTGACGACCACAAAGAAATCTTCGCTGGTGACAACGCGCTTAAAGCGGGTGACGATGCGAAAAACACAATGAACCAATTCGCTGCTCACTAAGCATTGAACTGATTCGAAAAAAAGCCCAGCGAAAGCTGGGTTTTTTTATGGCCTTAAAATCGTGTTGAATTTAGGTTCTGTTGATATTTCATAATGACAGCCAAATAAATATGTAAGCTAAGGCAACTGATTTTTCATAGTTCTGCTTGAGTCTTGCAAATGTATTCTGGATTGTTTTTTTGGATAGATAGCAAGCCAAACTGGGACAACTCTTAAATAAGCTTTTGAAATTGAAAAGATTTGAATGAAATATTTGAAGCAAAGAAAAGTGGTGGAATGGAGCAGAGATAGAATATTACATTATTGAAGAAGCCTTTAGTGGCAGGTTTGTGCGCCTTTAATCAACAACTCATCGGAATTAAAACAAATACGCTATATCTACACTTGTATATTTAATAAGCTTTCTTTGCGCTAAAAAAGCGACACTTATCTTATGGCTTTGGTCAAAAGGTATGCATAAAAACAAATGAATGGACAATAAAAATGGAAAAAAATCTCTGGATCAGGACACTTCTTTGTATGACAGTTACGGTGTCGCCACTTATTTTCGCAGCGACAACCACTGCACCCGTTCCACCCAATAGCCAGCAAGTCTTTTTTGTCGGCAATAATTGGGATGGTACGGTTACAGTGATCAATCCTGCAAAAAACTATCAGAAAGTTGGTGTCATCAATATGGTGCCCGACAAAAAACAACGCCTCACTGAAATTTACCTTAACCCAGTAAAATTAATCGCTTATAGCTATATTCGTAATACGGCAGGAGAGGGAAATGATCAATTGGTCGATGACATGTATTCCACACCAGATGGCAAATCGGTAGTTGCATCACGCCCAAGTTTTGCAGATGTAGTCTCGATTAACATAGCAACAGGGAAAATTAATTGGCGCACACCCGTTGAGGGATTTCGAGCAGACCATATGGCAGTATCCCCTGATGGGCAACAGGTTGCAGTATCAGCGTCTTCAGAAAATGTCGTACATATACTCGATATCAACACAGGCAAGGAGCTCGGGCGCTTTGCCACAGGAGATAAGCCACATGAAAATATTTACTTTGATGGTGGCACAAAAATTCTTAACTCAGCCATAGGTAATGTGGAAACCTCAATGGATGCAGCGTGGCAGGATTTCACTAAAGGCAAACGCTATATCACCATTGCCGATGCTAATAATTTTAAAGTCTTGAAAAAAATTGATTTTCGACCTGCATTGGATGCCTTTGGCCGTAAAGACCTGTCTAACTCAGTTCGACCGATTGTATTTAGTAAAGATGAATCCAAAATCTATGCTCAGGTCTCATTTTTTAATGGTCTGGTCGAATATGATCTCAATCAAGACAAAGTCACGCGCATTGCACAGCTTCCGGGAAGTACAACTATTCCCTCTGATCGCACGAAATGGGTAAATGACTCACGTCATCATGGGCTTTCCATCAGTGGAGATGGTGAAAAACTATGTGTTGCAGGAACGATGGATGATTATGCCACCATCGTCGATCGTAAAACTTTGACCGCGGCGAAATTGATTGCTGCAGGCAAACCGTATTGGGCAACGCAAAGTCCAGATGGTAAGCGTTGTGTCATTTCTGAAAGTGCCACAGATGCAGTAACCGTGATTGATTTTGCAACAGGTGAAAAAGTCATCACAGTTCCAGTTGGTAATCACCCACAGCGTGTTCGTTTAGGTTATGCACCAGCAGGATGGGGCAGTCAGTAAAACAGTTTAAATCAAAAGAAAATGGAAAAATCAGAGTCAAATCGGCTCTGAATTTTTAATTGAAAAACATTTAGAGATTGAATCATGTATAAGAAATGGATTGTTATTGGGTTAGTGGTTGGCTTGATTTTATTGTTGATGATTCAGTTATTAAAACCAAAGCAGCAGGAGGTTCATGAACAGCTACCGTTAGATCAACAAAAAGTGTCTGAAACACGTTCTGAGCGAACTACAGAAAATGTATTGCAGCATTCAAGTTCTAATTCCAAACAATCAATACTCGACAGAGAAACGCACTCTGAGCTATTACAGCAACGTGAACAGGTATATCAACAATTTCAGCAAATAAACACGCTGATGAGTCAGGGACAGCAGCCGAATCAAAATCAAGTACTCGCTCTACTCGAGCAACAATACAGATTGGTTGAAAAAGGCGTCGTGAAATTGGATGAAGCCATTTCATCAATTCAATATTTACGACAAATACTTCCTGAAATGGACAGAGCTTTGGATAGACAGTTAGCTAAACTGGAACAACTCAAAAATTGAATAAGGCGGATTAAATCAGCTTTTGAAGGTGAACAAACTTGAATAAAAATTTTTAACTGATGTTACGCAGTAACATCAAAGCGCAATTTGCTTCAAATAAAACAACGATACGCGGTAACGTCATCCGCAAGTGTTTAAGACAGGACTACTTCTAATCAAAAATGTTTTTGTGATGCTTTGAATAATTTGACGGTAGTGAACGAGTTTTGCGGATGACAATGGTTTTGGGTACTTTTGCCGAAACAAAAGTATCTCCAGCCGAAGGCTAATCTCTTTATTTAATCCTTAGATGTAAGACTCCGTCGAATAGGCTTAAAATTATTTTAAAAATGCGAAATTACTTTTATGTGCGTAACATCAGTTTTTAAGAAAAGAACAGGAGTCGAATAGCGCAGAAATAGAATAGTGAATTTTTTAGAATATTTTTGAATTGAGTTGAATGCTGAAAATTCATTTAATGACTTGGAAGATAAACACTCCGAAGATGCCGCTGCAAATGTCGTGACCCTGAACCCGATGAGTTCAAGGTGGACGCGACGTACACTCGCTGGGTTTCCCACTCGAGGAGGGCATACGCTCAGAATATACAGAACACATCCATAAGTTTAAGTATCGGCAGGGGATTAGACCTAGCTGGCGAACACCTCAGAGATGTGCTCAGTATAACGAATTCAGCGTTATTGGCAAATCACCAAACACTGACAAAGTGTTTAAAATGAAGCAATCGGGCAAAGTATAATCACTAAACCACCGATTAATCAGTCAATTCTTCAACTTGTTCCAAAATATTTTGCAACAAAAGTTCGCAGTTTGCATATTCTTGCAAACTCTTATTCATTGACAGGACTTCTTGCATTAATTCAAGTGCGACCATAATGATCAGCTTACTCGGTTCCATACGTGGTGCTTTACGACGAAATTCATCGTATTTGTCATTCAGTAATTGTGCTGCGCGTTCTAAATCGACTTGTTGGTCAGAAGTCGTTGCTAAACGGAAACTATGACCTAGAACTTTTAAATCAACTGCAATTTGTTCACTCATGATCAAACTTCCTCATTACTTTCAGTCGGATGTGCCAATTGTTGAATTTCTTGCGCATGTTGATCTTGAGCTGTACCTAAAATAGCTAAACGTTGAATAATCACTTCAACTTTTGCTTTAGCATGTTCATTTTTTTGTAATAAACGTTCACGTTCTTGCTTTAAACCCTGAATTTCTTGCTGAGCATGACGCTGTTCATTTTGCATCTTTTCTTTAACGATACGTAGCTCATTACGTTCTGCCAAAATTTCTTGAAAACGATTTTTTAGATCAGTACAGCTTTTTTCAAGACGGCTATATCGGTCAGCCAAAGCAGTTGCATCAGTATTCAGCTGTTGAAGTTGAGCACGTGAATCAGTTAATTGCTCATTCAGCGTATCAATTTCTTCTTGTTTGGAGGTGATAATACCGTTCTTATGTACAATTTGAGCATGATGCTGCTCATCAGACGAGTTTTTCTCATCTTGTAGGGCATTATTTTCGCTTTCAAATTGCGCCAGTCGCTTTTTTAAAACGCTAATATGCGCTTGGAGACGCTGTAATTCTTCTAACATAACGTAGTCGCACAGTCTTGCAAACAAAGGTAATATATACGAAGTATAGAGATTGGATAAGCGAATGCAAGACGATATTTCAGGTTGGTCAGATTGGTCCCACAATTTTTCTAAAATTGAAGAAATTTCAAGCCCAAGTGAGTTACATGGTCTACTCACTGGTATAGTTTGTGTGTCACAACCCCCGAGTCGTGAAGAGTGGCAACAAATTTTAGCAACGCTTGATGTTGCTGAATTAGATGAAGATGCATTGGCATTGTTAACTGAAGAAGCAGAAGATGTAGCTCATTCACTTTCAGATGATGAACTCGACTATCTTCCTTTATTACCAGATGATGATCACTTACTAGGTGAGCGTGTACAAGCATTGGCAGACTGGTGTGCAGGTGTGGTTCTTGGTTTTGGTTTGGCGGCAGGACATCTGCGTACCAATGAGCAAGAATTGATTGAGCATTTACAAGATGTCGCTTCAGTAGAATTTGAAGATTCAGATGATGATGAAGAAGGTGAAGAAAGCTATCAGGAATTATACGAATTTGTTCGTTTAATCCCAGTGAGTCTGTCGATGGGACGTACCAAAGTTGATGTTTCAGAAACACCGTTGCTACAACTGAGCGCTAAAAATTCATTGGCTCAAGCGGGCAATGTGGTTGAAATGTTCACCCCACACCGTCCAAGTTAAGGCATTCTTTTTGCATTAATAATTAATAGATGATGGGCTCTATCTAAGGAGTTCATCATCCTATTAAATCAATCATAGTCCAAGCGTATAAGAAGCATATCAATGAAGAAATTAACTCAAGCAGATTTTCAGGAACGTCGTGACATCCTTGCAGGTGAAATGGGCTTACGCAGCATCGCAATTATTGCCACGAGCAAAGAAGCCATGCGAAACCGAGATGCTGACTATAAATTCCGTGCTGATAGTAGTTTCTTTTATTTAACAGGTTTTGCTGAACCTGAAGCGGTTGCAGTGATTGAAACCTTTGATAGCGAAGAAGAAGGTTATAGCTATAGTTTGTTCTGCCGTGAACGTGACCGTGAAATGGAAATTTGGAATGGTTACCGTGCGGGTATTGATGGTGCGATTGATGACTATGACGCGGATGAAGCCTTTGCTATCGATTTATTAGACGAAGAAATTTTAGAAAAATTACAAAATAAAGATAAATTATTTTACCGTATTGGGCAGCAAGCAGATTTTGATGCTCGTGTGGCGCAGTGGATTGCAACTGCAAGCGGTGAATCACGTAAGGGTGCAAGTGCGCCTGCACAAGTCATTCAATTGGATCGCATTATCGATGAAATGCGTTTGCATAAGTCTGATGATGAACTCGAACTGATGCAGATTGCTTCGGATATTTCAGCAGAAGCGCATACCCGCGCCATGCAAACGGTTAAACCGGGCATGATGGAATATGCACTAGAAGCAGAACTGAATTATGTCTTTGGTCAAAATGGTTGTGTACCGTCCTATAACAGCATCGTTGGTGGTGGTGAAAATGGCTGTATTCTGCACTATGTGGAAAATGATAAAGAATTAAAAGATGGTGATTTGGTACTGATTGATGCCGCATGTGAATATCAGCTATATGCCTCAGATATTACCCGTACTTTCCCAGTCAACGGTAAATTCAGCCCTGAACAAAAAGCACTTTATAATGTTGTCCTCGATTCGCAAATTGCGGCGATTGATGCTGTGCGTATCGGCAACTCTTATAAAGAACCGCATAACGTTGCAGTGCGTATTTTAGTTCAAGGCTTGCTGGATCTTGGCATCATGCAGGGCGATATTAACGAAATCATCGCAAAAGAAAGTTACCGCCAGTTCTATATGCATGGAACAGGTCACTGGCTCGGTATGGACGTGCATGACGTCGGTTCTTACAAACAAGACGGTGAATGGCGTGCCTATGAAGAAGGTATGGTTGTGACTGTTGAGCCAGGTCTTTATATTGCGCCAGATGATGAAACAGTGGATGAAAAATGGCGTGGGATTGGCATCCGTATTGAAGATGATGTTGTAGCAACTCAAAATGGTCCACGTGTTTTAACCGCTGCAGTGGTGAAATCTGTAGAAGAGATTGAAGCGCTGATGGCGAAAGCGAAAGCCGCTTAAGTTAATATAGTAATTAAAAAAGCCGGTCAGATGATCGGCTTTTTTTATCTACAAGCAGTCTTATAAATACTAGTTATATAGACAAGTGTAATTAACAATGGAGTTGATTTTCTGATGTTAAGTTTTTACAAAAATTAGATATAAGTCTTTTAAAATTAATCGTATAAATTTTTTATTTTAATCATAATTATGGGCGTTAGAAAAGCTGGGGTGGTTATTCCCTTTAATGGCAATCAACAGGATATAGAAAGACTGGTAAATGATTGGCTGGTTTATTTTGAAGAAAACTCAAAATCTGCATTAGATATAGAGTGGCTGACGGATCATGTTGTTTGTATCAATAGTGCCGGATTAGCGCATTTTGCTTTTACTGAACCTGAAAAATGGAGCAGCTTGCTGAGCAGTGGGTTACCGATTAAATGGATGATATTCTTTGATTTTGCAGACACAAATTCAAGCTATAGCTATGCGCTTTATAAAGAGGGTGCAGAAATTAGATGTGTCATTCAAGCGGAAGAAGAGGAACTTTACATGGATGGAGAAAGACAAGATTTTGAAAAGGAATGGTTAAACTTTTCAACAAGGTATTTATACGAATATGTTGAAAATGGCAAAGTTCAAAAAAAATGGACGACTGATTTAAACAGTTTAAAAGAAGAAATCAATGAAGATTTGGAAAGCTATTATCAATATTATTATTTTAGCGAAAAGGATCATTTAATTTATCATACTCAATTGGTTCGGCTGTTATTGATTGAACTCTTTAAAATCTATGTCGGTTTTGAAATCTTTGATAGTGATTATAATCCAGTAAAGAAAATAAAGTTTAAGTATAACAATCAGCGTACTTATGATGATTATTTAAGTTTAGCATCAAGAGGGGATATTGCAGCCCAAATTAAATTGGGTGAAATGTATGAAATGGGATGCGGCGTCGAAAAAAATGATTTAACAGCACAAGGATGGTATCAAAAAGCGGTTGATCAAGGGGATGATGCGGCGATGCTGAAGTTAGCAGCGCTGTTGTTCAAAAAACCATGTAAAACAGAGGTTCATATTGCTTTAGATCTACTGAATCAGTCAGTGGAAAAGGGAAATATAAACGCAAGAACGGCCCTTGCTGAAATATATGAAAAGGGCGAAATTCTTGATCAAGATTATAATCTAGCTATGAACTTGTACAAGCAATCGGCAAAACAAGGCTGTGCAATTGCCCCCTATAAAATTGGTTTAATGTATGAGCTGGGTAATGGTGTAAATCTAGACTTAAAGATAGCAAAGCGCTGGTATCACCAAGCGGCGAATGCTTTTAATCAAGATGCAGAAATTCGATTACAGAAATTAATCCAGTATTTTAATGCTTAACTTCCTAAGCACCTTATTTAAATTACTGATGTTACTGCGTAACATCAGTTAGGCAGAATAACAAGGCACTTTTTATGAAGGGCGATGTGAATCATTTGAATGAGGAAGCTGATGCTTGAAATTAAAATGATCTGTGGTTGAGCCGGAAATTTAATCGGCTCAGTCATTTTTATTGTGATTTTAAGTGATTCGCTATTTTTTGAGATGAATATTTACGGCGAGAGATGATTTATTTTGTATTTATTCAGTGCAAATACCCGCAACAAATTTGTATTTCATTATAAAAAATCATGCCCTTGATGTAAGATAAAATCCATTACAGATTATATGTATTTCGAGTGAATTTCCTAAATTCGAATACTTGATAAAAAAGGAAGTAAGCATGCAGCAAGAAGTCATCATTGTCGGTGGTGGTATGGTCGGTTTAAGTCTGGCACTCATGTTGGCCAAAGCCAAAATTGGCGTAAAACTTTTAGAAGCCATTAAATACCCAAATTATGATGATGCAAACCTTGCGCCTTATCACTCTAGTTTTGATGCGCGAAACAGCGCCTTGTCACGCCGTACGGTGCAGATTTATCAAGAACTTGGTCTGTGGGATGCTTTGCAAGAACATGCCACGCCTATTTTAGAGGTGAATATTACAGAGCAAGGCAGTTTTGGTAAGGCACGACTAAAAGCAGAACAAGAAAAAGTCGAAAGCTTTGGACAAGTCATTGAAAATGCATGGCTCGGTCGTGTGTTGCTCACAGAAGTTAAAAAACAACCATTAATCGAATTAATTGATGGCGTACAAGTGACTTCACTGATGCAAGATGCAGACTTTGCATATATAGAAGCACAGCGTGCTGAAGAACAGCTCAAACTACAATCTAAAATCGTGATTGCCGCAGATGGCCGTGATTCATTCTGCCGCAAAGCCCTAGGCGTTGGCGCATCAGAACATGACTATGACCAAGTGGCGATTGTCACTACGGTGCAAACCTCTAAACCGCATGCTCATGTCGGTTTCGAGCGCTTTAGTCCACTTGGCCCGTTAGCGCTATTGCCACTTCCGGGTGAATACCGCCGCTCAGTGGTTTGGCCTGTTCCTAAAGGAACTGAAGGCGAGTGGATGGGTGATGAAAATGATCAGCACTTCTTAGATGCCTTACAAGAAACCTATGGCGACCGTGCAGGTAAATTCCAAAAAACGGGTAAACGTTTCAGCTTCCCATTATCCCAAGTGCTTGCAGAAAAACAAGCTGTCGGCCGTGTAGTGCTGATGGGCAATGCTGCACATACCATTCATCCAGTGGCGGGTCAGGGTTTTAACTTATGTATGCGCGATGCCTATGTACTGCGTCGTTATTTAACAGAGCAAGTTGAAAAAAATGCCGATTTGGGTGATGCAGCTATGCTGCTGGATTATGAAAAATCGCGCCTGACCGATCAGCAGCGGGTGATTAAATTCTGTGATTCAGTTGTACGTGGTTTTAGCAACCAGAACCCAATTTTAAAATTGATCCGTAATACAGGATTAGTTGCCTTTGACACCATTCCGGGTATCAAGCCTTTGGTCGCGAATTATGCAATGGGGCTAAAAGCATGAGTTTAAATCATACAGATGTACTGGATGCTGTGATTGTCGGCGGCGGCTTGGTCGGTGGCTTAACGGCATTGTTATTGGCGCAGGGCGGTGTGCAGGCTACGGTATTGGATGCGGCACCTATATTGGATGCAGAAAAAACCAAAAGTGTTGCGAATCCTCGAGTTTTGGCGCTCAGTCAAGCCACCATTCATTTACTCAAGACTGTGGGCGTTTGGGAAAAGCTTGCCCGTCAGCAGCCTTATACAGGCATGCAGGTGTGGAATAAAAATGGCTATGGCGAAATCAATTTTGGTCATGTTGCAGATCAAACACCATCAGTTGAGCAAGCTTTAGGTTCAATGGTTGAACCAAGTGTATTGAATTTAGCCATTCAAGAAAAAATGCTAGAACAGCTTGAAGACTACCGAACCCAAGTTAAGGTCAGTCGAGTTGAGCGTGGCGTTGGTGTGTGGATCATTCACCTCGCAGATGGTACCCAGCTCAAAACAAAACTGGTGATTGGTGCAGATGGTGCAAACTCATTTGTCCGTGAGCAAGCTTTCATCGATCTAGATGTGCTGGACTATAAACAAGCCGGTGTAAGCTGTGCAATTAAAACCGCCCAAACGCATCAGCATGTAGCGCGTCAAATTTTCTTAGAAACAGGACCTTTGGCATTTTTGCCGATGGCGAGTCTGAAAAAAGAAGAAAGCGGTTATTGGCAATCGATTGTGTGGACCTTACCAGATGATTATGCCGATGAATATGTGGCTTTATCCGATATTGAATTTACTGCGTTGCTCACTCGAGAAAGTCATCACATGCTCGGTGAGGTCTTAGAAGCAACACCACGTGCCAAATTTCCATTGAAAGCGCGAGCAGCACAGCAATATGTGCATGATGGTCTGGCGTTGATTGGTGATGCGGCTCATGTGATTCATCCACTTGCAGGACAAGGCGTGAATATTGGCTGTTTAGATGCAGCAGTGCTTTGCGATGTGCTTTTGACCGATAAAAAACGTGGTGTGTGGGCACATGAACAAAGTTTGAAGCGCTATGAGCACCGCCGTAAAGGGCAAAACGATGCCATGATGCATAGTATGTCCGCGATTGGTTGGTTAGAAACCACCACTTTTTCACCTGTGGTGTGGGCGCGAAACTTTGGTTTAAAACAAGTGGAAAATCAGACTGTTCTAAAAGATGCATTTATGGCTCAAGCCAATGGTCTGAGTATTTTAAAAGATACAATCTACGCAGCTTAGGTCAAAGTCAGATATTTTTTAGACAGTCGTATAAACAAGGTTACGATTTTGATTAAAAAAGATACGATTTTTTGATTGTGGGTACTAGTCGAAATGCTCAGAGATTGCTAAATTTCTGTTAATTTAAAACCAGCCATTCGCTGGCAAACAGAAGTCATTCGCGGGGAGAACACAATGACTGATATGAACGATTATGATGATCCAGAAGATTCAGTAGTTGATGAAGATGAAGCACAAGCAGCTGAAAAAGGTGCAGGTGACGCAGCTGATTCTGCCTCTGATGGTGACACCTCTGAAGCTGAAACATTAACAGTGACTGCAAAACTAAAACAACGTCAGGCGCTTGAAGATGAAGTTGCTGCGTTCTTAGCGCGTGGTGGTCGTATTACCGAAGTCCCTCCAGACGAATCGGCAAAAGATTAAAATGAAAAAACACCACGTCATGTGGTGTTTTTTTTGCTTCATTCACTTGTGCGAGGCTGAAGGTCATTCATTTTTAAACTAAGCATGTTTAGTTATGACGTTGTGTAGTTATTTTAAGCCGTCTTTGGCTTCATATATTTACGACTGATCGCGTAAATAGGATAGAAAACAAAATGCAGTAAAAGCAAAAACATACAATTAATAATAAATGCAGCAATATACGGCGGTGCATGCATGGCCGCCACAGCAGCGACAAAAGATTGAAAAAGTAATACCGCACTCAAAACGACATAAGCCCAATAGCGATGCCTATCCCAAAATTGGCTCAGTTTCAGTAAATTACCGACTACAAAATAGAGGGAACAATATCCACAGACCATCGCAATCGCGCTATGATCGGCCGTCATTTGCTCGCCACTAATATAGTGCGGATAGGGTTGAATGCCAGTATAAATAATATGTGCAAGGGTCGTGAGCCAAACCAGATTAAAGAGAATGAACACCAGCGGTTTTTTGACAGACAGATTTATGGACATGTTATAAGCAACTTTTTTCATTCTATTTAAATTATTGTATGGGATAGCTTATGGAACCCGTAGGTTCCATAAGCGGTTCAAATTAAAAGAAAAAATTAAGCTTAATCGTTCGCTTGGGTTAACTCTAAAGCTCGTTGATAGGCCACTTTCTTTTTAATCCCAGTTAAATCTGCAGCCAATTGAGAGGCAGCTTTAACGGACAAATCTTGAAGTAAACGTGTTAGCAATTTGTCTAACTTTTCTTGCTCTAGGTCTTTTTCTTCGGTCGCACCACCAATCACCAAAACGATTTCGCCTTTTTGCTGATTGTGATCAGATTCGACAAAATGAACCAATTCACCCAAAGACATTTTTTTAATAGTTTCAAATGTTTTGGTAATTTCACGTGCAAAGCCCACAGGACGATCTGCACCAAAGACATTCGACATATCTTTTAGGCAATCCACAATACGGTGCGGCGCTTCATAAATAATCATGGTTTGAGTTTCGTCTTTCAGTTTTTCCAATGCTAGAAGACGTTGTGACTGTTTAGAAGGTAAAAAGCCTTCGAAACTAAAACGGTCACTGGGTAGGCCGACAGCACTGAGAGCTGCAATGGCAGCACAGGCACCTGGCACAGGAATGACACGAATATTTTTTTCTTGTGCAGCTCGAACCAATTTAAAGCCAGGATCACTGATCAATGGCGTGCCTGCATCACTGATTAGCGCCATATTTTCACCCTTTTCGAGGCGTTCAATCAGCTGGTCGATTTTGTTACTTTCGTTATGGTCGTGGCAGGCGGTTAAAGGTGTATTGATACTAAAATGTTTAAGTAATTGTGCTGAAGTTCGTGTATCCTCGGCGGCAATAATTTTAACCGACTTCAATACCTCAATTGCACGATAACTAATATCATCTAAGTGCCCGATTGGAGTTGCAACAACAAATAACTGAGCACTCATAGGTTTCTCCATGTTGGATAATAAGAACAAAATTTTGGGTCTTTGCCTTTTAAGCAGTCTGTTTACTGCTGCACAGGCAGACGTCTTGGTCATTCTACCTGAATCTGGCCCTATGGCGCGAGCCGCATCCAGTATTAAGCAAGGTTTCAATAGCGCATATCAATCATCAGATTACAAAGTACCCATTAAGTTTGTGGATTCAAATCAAAAGCAAATTGCGGCGATATTGAAGCAACAGGTAAATAAAAAAACTCAATTGGTGATTGGTCCATTAGCACGCCAAGATGTTGAAGCACTTGTAAAAGCCAAGCCGAAAGTCCGCGTGTTGGCTTTAAATGAAACGACGAGCCAAATTCCCAATGTCTGGCAGTACAGTCTATCGAAACGTGATGATGCTTTAGCACTCCAAAAAGTCTTCGAAAAAGACAAATTAGCGCAAGTGTTAGTGTTACGTCAGCCCGCAACAGAGGCAGAACATGAATTACTGCTCATGTCCTTAATCAGCCAAAGTTCAGTGCCGATTCAAGTGGTTGAACAACTCCCAACGAAGCTAGACAAAAATCAAGGGGTGCTGTTGCTAGGCAATAATGGATGGATAAACAGTCAAAAAAAACTACCTAAAACGAAACTATATAGCGTCGCCAATGCGATTGAAGCCACTAAGCCCATTCCTGTAGGGCTGAAATTTTGTGATGCACCTGCCTTGCATGACGCGCGTTGGCCTGACCTGATCCGAGCTTATGAGGAAAATCCAGTAGATATGCCATATCAACGTCTTTTAGCTTTTGGCGGAGACACATGGCATATCGCAAAACAATATTTGCAAGAACCGAAATTAAAAAGCATTGAGTTTCAGGGACGAACAGGGCTAATCAAAATTAGTCAAAACAATATTCAGCGTGTTCCTCACTGCTATGAGCGAAGTAAAAAAGGCATCGTGGCAATCTCACTTTAGGGATGAAATGATGCAGCTAAACTTAGAGCAGATGAATTTGGGACAGATGAATCTGGGGCAGTGGGCAGAACGGCAAGCGCTGCGTTTGGTTGAGCAGCAAGGCTATGTACAGGTGCAACAGAATTATCATAGTCGTTATGGTGAAATTGATTTGATCATCACACGTGGTCAAGAATTGGTGTTTATTGAAGTTAAAGCTCGTTCGCATACCCGTTATGCCCAAGCCATCGAAAGTATCTCTATTCATAAACAACGTAAGATGATGAAGACTGCGTTGCATTTTTTAAATGAACAGTCACATTTTCAAAATTATTATTGTCGCTTTGATGCAATTTGTTTTGATTTTTATCAACACTTTGCAAAAACACTACAGCAAGACTTTTCTAAATACCCGTATCATCAGCAATGGATTGAAAATGCTTTTACTTTTGATCAAGAGTTGATTAATCTTTGATAAAACAAACTGTGTAAACGCATAGAAAAATACGTGTGGAAATTTGAGGAGTCGTGCTGAGTGGTTAAGCGTATTGCAATAACGATGCTTTGTGTCGCAAGTTTATCTGGCTGTGCGAGTTTTATTTCGAATGGAACAGGATCAGCACCTGTAGGAACTGAAAGCGGCGCACGCTCATTGGGACAAGTTTTTATTGACTCTTCCATTGTTCGAACAGCAAAAATTAACTTATATAAATTAGATACTCGTTTTAAACAGT
Organism: Acinetobacter sp. YH12096; assembly: GCF_013419215.1. NCBI lineage: Bacteria > Pseudomonadati > Pseudomonadota > Gammaproteobacteria > Moraxellales > Moraxellaceae > Acinetobacter > Acinetobacter sp. YH12096. Next base: position 36,446 of record NZ_VPAM01000018.1, read on the forward strand.
CACGTGTCAATATTGAAAGTTTTCATGGCAATGTCTTATTGACTGGGCAGGTGCCAGATAATCATTTAAAAGAATTGGCAGAAGAAAATGTCCGTTCAATGAGTGATGTCAAAACTGTACATAACTATATTACAGTGGGTAATCAGATCAGCTATAGCACCATCATGCAAGATACTGCGGTCACTGCGAATACCCGTGGTTTGATTATGAAAGCGTCTGTGGTATCTGACAGCAAAGTACACATTCATACTGAAGATGCTGTTCTTTATGTGATGGGCCGTTTAAACAGTGCGGAAATCACAGACTTAAATCAAATCTTGCAACAAGTGGGTAATGTAACGCGAATTGTCACTTTAATCGATAATATTGATCAGAACCCAAATCCACGGGCACGTTCAATTAACTCAAGTTACACCACACCTGCTGTAGGTAATGTGCAACCTGAAGTACAAACGCCTGTAGCGATAGATCCGGATGCTGTCGATCCAAATGCTCAATAAAATGTCGGAAATGATGCTGTAAAATATGAATCAATGGTCTCTGCGGCTTCAGCAAAAAATGGATTTGGCTAAATCTTTATACCGAAATTTTCGGTTATATGATTTTGGCAGTTATGCATTAAATCGACTGACACCCAAACAAGGATATCATGTTCAAAACAATATCCCTTATGGTCTAAAAGCGCGCCATCGCCTAGATTTGTATCGCACGTCAGCACCTCGTCAGCAACGTCCACTCATCGTATTTGTACATGGTGGAGCGTGGATGCATGGTGACAAAAAGGACTATGGATTCATTGGTGAAGCTTTTGCCAAAGAAGGCTTCGATGTTGCTGTCATTAATTACCATCTCGCACCTGAATATATTTTTCCGGCTTCAATTGATGATCTTAGCCTTGCATTAAACTATTTGACGCAGTCTCAGCATAAGTTGCAGATTGAAGTGGAAAATGTGGTGTTAATGGGACATTCGGCAGGGGCATTTAATGTCATGTCTGCACTGTATCATCCGACGCCTTATCAGCTACAAGTGAAAGAGAATATTCGTGCAATTGTGGGATTGGCAGGGCCATATCATTTTGATTATAAAGGTGATCCGATTTGTGCAGATGCCTTTGATCAAAATGTACCGTATCAACAAGTGATGCCGTATTATTTTGTTGAGCACAATCAAGTGAAGCATTATCTATTTACTGCGGATAAAGACAATATCGTTGGCTATAGCAATAGTGAAGATTTAGATCGTCGATTAAAAGCCTCAGGCAACCACAGTCAGTTGATTCAAATCCCACGTGTTGGGCACATCACGATGATTGGTTCAGTTTCGAGTTTATTTAGTCGCTTCTTTAAAACCAAAGCTGAAATCATGCGTGTACTCGATGAAATTAGTCCACGCTAGTAGATAGCTTTCATAAGTCAAAAAAATGATCATTAATTCGTAGCAAGATTAATACTGAAAGCCCTTCTTCCTCTAAGATGAGGGAAATTTTTCATATAAATCCTCTCCTTCTTGCGCGTAATTATGCTCATCCTTGAAAAGGAGAGGGAATATTTTTTGTGAATTAAGTATTGATTTAAAATTGATTTATGAAAGAAGTTTAGTGTTTGACGTTAAATACTAATTTAAGTAATAAAAAAAACCACCATATTTTGGTGGTTTTTTTCTTCTTAGATTTGAATTCCAATTAGGCAGATTTCGCGTAAATATTGGCTTGTATCCACAGATTGCCACGAATATATTGCCCAACATTGAAATCTTTATGCGCCGGATTTCGTGTTGCAACACGAACAATCACCGCTTCTTGGTTTTCTTCGTGGATTAAGGTCACATCATACAGCGTATAGTCTTGCTCTTTAAATTGCATGGCGGTTTTGCCAACTATATGCCCTTGGAACCATGCTTCGTCTTCTTGGCCAAGATTTTCACCATATAGGTATGCAACCATTTTAGAAAAATCGACTGTGACTGGCGCTTTGTCATCTTCAGACTTCGGTTGCCACGCTTTAATTTGTTCGTGTAAGTCTGCAGGGGCAATACCATTATTTGCTGCCAAGATATCGTTTAAAGCACGATGATGTTTAATCGATGCAGGATCGTCAACGACAAGCTGTTCATGTTCTGCGACAGCTTCGAGTTCATAGGCCCAAGCATTGAGTTGCACACTGTAGCTTGCATCTTTTTCATATTGGTCGTGATTGACGCTATATAAACTATCAAAAGCATACACACTGGTATTTGCGCCTAAGTCGAGGCAAAGCACAGCTTGCGTATTGGATTTACAGGTAATAATACGTTCAATGGTGGCTTTGGTTTTATACGGGCTATCAAAACTTGGAAATGCAGTTTTAACGGCTTTAGGTTTATTATTTTCTACCGCAATCACTTGGCACAGTTGAATCGACGCTTGTGATGGACCTTGAATCAGCCAGGTACTTTGATCCATATCAGATTCTTGTGCGCATAAGCCCATCGGCATAATGGGTGCATCCAATGCCTGACCCAGCCAAACTGGTACATCCGTTGTCGGGTTGCCGGTGAGCAAATTCCAATGTTCAACATGACTACCAAAAGTTTGATCTTCAATAGTGATAATTTCAGGGCTATTTTGTTTTTTCATATGCACAATTGATATTGGGTTGGTTTCATAATTCATAAATCGAGGGTTATTTGAAATTTTCAAGTCACCGACGTCATATTTATCATGAAATCATGCATAAAAAATGTTTTCAGTAGGATTTAAATGTAAAAGCATTGGAAAATAAGCCCAAGTTGGAGTCATTTTGCAGCTTTTCGATTCTCATGATTAGAGAAATGTAGATCCATTCAGCGGATGCAGATCCCCAAATTGTCATGTAGATTTGTTACTATGAGTCATGTTTAAAAGTGAATGGAAAATCAGTGCTGCCATTTAAATTATGGGTGGATGCAGATGCGCTACCACGCATTTTACGTGATGTAATTATTCGTGCTTCTGATCGTTACCAGTTAGAAGTCACGTTTGTCGCCAATCAAAATGTTGGGATAACGCCTTCAGTGCGGATTAACTCGATTCAAGTGATGAGTGGGGCAGATGCAGCGGATAAAGAAATTATTCAGCGCATGAAAGAGCACGATATCGTGATGACACAGGATATTCCACTTGCTGCTGAAGTGATTGAGCGGGGCGGTATAGCGATACATCCACGCGGTGAGATTTATACCACAGCAAATGTCAAAGCTCGCCTACACTTACGCGACTTTATGGATACTTTACGGGGCGCAGGTGTGCAAACCGGTGGTCCAGCCCCGATTTCTGAACGTGATAAGCGCGAATTTTCTAGTAGCTTAGATCAAACCATTCAAAAGCAAAAACGTAAAACGGCGCAGAAGTAAAAACCATGCCATCTAAAACAAATCTAGCGACGACCTATGCGTTGTTGGTGTTCATTTGGTCGACCACGCCACTTGCCATCGTTTGGAGTGTCAGTGATATCAATGCGTTTTGGGCACTGACATTACGCTTTTTTATCGCATTACCCTTGGCTGTTGCATTATTGTTTATTTTTAAACATAAACTTCCGATGGATAAAACCTCGCTGCACAGTTATTTGGCGGGGGCATTTAGTTTTATTGGTTCTCAGATTTTTACCTATATGGCAACGGCCTATCTCAGCTCAGGCATTATTGCCCTGATGTTTGGTTTGGCACCAATTATGACGGGTCTGATCGGTCGTTTCTTCTTTCATACCTATCTGCATCGCTTGCAATGGATTGGGATGTTGATTGCCGTTTGTGGTTTAGCCATTATTTGCTTAGGCGGCAGTGATCAGCACGTACAGCCTGTTGGTATTGTCTTAATGTTAATGAGCGTATTCGTCTACTGTATGTCGATTTTTTGGGTGAAAAAAGTCAATGCGCCATTGCAGCCCATGTCTCAAGCCACGGGTTCGATTCTTATCTCAGCACTATTTTCTGCTGCAATGCTACCGTTTATTTGGCAGTATACACCTACACAGATGCCTTCGACCAAAGCACTCATTGGCTTATTTTATGCAGTGATTATGGCTTCATTGATTGCAATGTTTTGTTATTTCAAACTGGTACAAAACATCAAGGCGACAACTTTGTCTTTAACAACGGTACTCACACCCATGCTTGCTATGCTCTTTGGTGCTTTACTGAATGATGAAAAATTATCATTGATGGTTTTACTTGGTGCTGTGATTCTATTATCAGGCTTGTTTGTTTATTTTTATAAAGATTTTCGGGCGAACAGAGAGCTCGCCCACAAATTAAAACATTGATTAAAAATCACTCTTTGTTTTGGGTCAGTGCGATACACTCTGCAAGTTTGACGCGGTCTTGAGGGAGCAGTGTGATAAAATAGGCACCCGTACGGTATAAGTTGCTTTCTTCTTCACGGCTATAAACCACTTGCGCAGTTGCCGCAATATGGAAAAAATTTTCAGGGTGGCTTAAGGTGAGGTGGATATAAGTACCTTCTTTGATTGGACGTTCACTGAAAAAACTTAATCCTGTTTCTGAAAAATTGACATGTTCAGGCACTGGTAACATGCTTTGTACAATTGCGTCGTATAAAGAACCCGTAATAAGGTTTAACTTTTGGTTAAATAAGGATAAGATTCGAGCAATTTGTTGATCTTTCTCAGCTAATTGTTCTAATTCGTAGTTGAGTGCATGATCAAATTGATCTAATTCAGCAAGTAGTAGAAAATAGCGCGGCAATACAAAATTAGGATCGTAAGGATCATTCAGTGCAACATCATCAGAGATAATCTGATAGTTGATGCGCAAAGCAGCATCGATACGCGACATTACACGGCGTTCAGTTTGAACGCTTTGATGCTGTAAGTTTTCCATAATATATATTACCTCGGACTAGATGGTTATGTTTAAACCAATCTCGCTGTATATAGGGTTGAGATACACTCGCGCTCGGCGCAGTAACCACTTTATTTCTTTTATTGCTCTGGTATCCATGATCGGCCTCACGCTTGGTGTGGCAGTCCTTATTACAGTTTTATCTGTGATGAATGGTTTCGATCGTGAGCTGAAAACTCGTGTCTTAGGAATGATACCTCAAGCCACTGTTTCTTCAACACAAATTTTAACAAATTGGCCTGAACTTGCAAAAAAAATTGAGCAGCATGAGCATGTTCAAGGGGTCGCACCATTCACCCAATTACAGGGAATGTTGACGGCACAAGGTCAAGTGTCTGGCATTATGGTCAGTGGGATTGAACCGCAGTATGAAAAAAAGGTATCAATTATCCAAGACCATATGGTGGAAGGCAGTATCGATAACCTGAAAAAAGGTGAGTTTGGTATTGTCCTTGGCAAGCAAATGACAGATGCCTTAGGTTTAGGCTTGAATGACAGTGTGACCTTAGTGCTTCCTGAAGCAACTCCTTCGCCGGCTGGGGTCGTTCCGCGTTTTAAACGATTTAAAATTGTGGGTATTTTCAGTATTGGTGCAGAGGTTGATTCGATGATGGGCTACGTGGCCCTGAACGATGCGTCGACTTTATTAAGACTGCCAGATGGTGCGCAAGGCATCCGTATGAAGTTGGATGATATTTTTGCAGCGCCACAAGTGTCTCAAGAAATTGTGCGTGATCTACCTGCAAACTTCTATGCTTCTGACTGGACTTATACACACGGCAACCTATTCAGCGCGATTCAAATGGAAAAGGCAATGGTGAGTTTATTGCTGTTCCTGATTGTATTGGTTGCAGCATTTAATATCGTGTCTTCATTGGTGATGGTGGTTACTGATAAAAAATCCGATATTGCCATTTTGCGTACTCTAGGCGCTTCACCGGCTACAATCACGCGGATCTTCATGGTGCAAGGTACAGTGATTGGGGTGATTGGTACGGTGTCTGGGGCGATTTTAGGGATTATCGCTGCATCGAGTATTAGTAATTTAGTCGGTTGGTTGAATACAACATTGGGCTTAAATATGTTTGATGCTTACTTCATCAACTATTTACCGTCTTATTTAAGATGGCAAGATGTTGTGGTGATTGTATCTTTATCATTGGGTCTTAGCTTTATCGCGACTATTTATCCGGCATTACGTGCAGCTAAAGTTCAACCTGCAGAGGCTCTACGCTATGAGTAATTTAGTTTTAGATGCCCAAAACATTACCAAATCTTTTACCGATGGGAAGTCTACAGTCGATGTGATTCGTGGACTTTCATTACAAGTCAAAGCAGGTGAGTTTGTTTCGATTGTGGGGTCAAGTGGTTCTGGTAAAAGTACGTTATTGCATGTATTGGGTGGCTTAGATCGTCCAACATCGGGTCAAGTGATGATTAATGGTCAACGCTTTGACACTTTAGGTGAAGCAGAGCGTGGTTATATCCGTAATGAGCATTTAGGTTTTGTATACCAATTCCATCACTTGCTGCCTGAATTTACCGCCTTTGAAAATGTGGCAATGCCATTGATGTTACGTAAGTTGAGTAACTTCAAAGAAGTGAAGCAGCAAGCTGAATATCTTTTGGAACGCGTTGGACTTTCCCACCGCATGACGCACAAACCGGGTGAGCTTTCAGGCGGTGAACGTCAACGTGTGGCTTTGGCTCGTGCATTGGTAGCAAGACCTAAGTTGATGATGGCTGATGAGCCAACAGGGAACTTAGACCGCAAAACCGCGGTGAGGATTTTTGAGTTGCTGTCTGAATTACGTAAAGAATTTAACATGGCAATGCTAATTGTGACCCATGATGAATATTTAGCTCAATCTGCTGATGCGATTTTGCATATGCAAGATGGTTTATGGGTAGATGACTAAGCGCTAAATTGATTTTGTAAAAAATTAGTGGATTAAGATTGTTTGATTGAAGCTCACCGCGGTGGGCTTTATTATTGCCAGCACATAATAAAAATAATGACGACTCATGTTACAAAGTTTTTGTATTGGCTGGATTTTAGGTATTTCTTTTATGGGGTTCATGTTTTGGAATCCACAACTCTCGACAGCTCAGTTGCTTTTTATTGTCCTGATTTGGCTAGTGCTACAGCTCTACATTTCACCAAAACTAAAAAGTATCTTTTCGAAAATCTTACAGCTCAGTGCAAATCTTTGCATAGGTGCAATTCTCGGCTTTAGTTTCGCCAATACTCAACTCGATCAGCGTTTGGCATTGGTTGAGCATCAGAGCAAACAAGATGAGTTTATTGTGTATATTCCACAGATCAGCCAACTCAAAGACCAAGCGATTCAGCAAAAAATTGAAGTGCTCAATGTGAATCAGCAGATTCAATATTTTATGGCGTATTTACCCAATTCAATTTTGCAAAATAATGAACAGACGATTCAGTTGGTCCCTGGACAGTACTACCGTATGTATGGTGAGTTACGACCTACCCAAAGCTATGTGACAGAAGGTGCATTTGACCAAGAGCGGTGGAGCGTACAGCAAAATATACATGCCAGTTTAAAGGTGAAGTCGGTCGAATTGATACCACCCCAACATATGACTGCAATGGGCTACGGTCAACAGTATCAACGGCATCAAGGTGTGTTACATCAGTTCAAAATAAAAGTCGAACAACAACGTTTATATTTAAGAGCGTTTATATATCAACAACCGCTGCGGAATCATGGCTTACTGCTAGCACTGCTTACAGGCGATAAAAGTTTACTCACTGAAGGCACCAGTGAGTTATTTCAACGCTTTGGGATGAGTCATTTACTGGCGATCTCTGGTCCGCATGTGCTGGTTTTTGCTAGCATGCTCTGTTGGGCGATGCAGTTGGGTATCCGTAAATATTGTCCCAAAATCTATCTCAAATGGCCTAAACAATATGTATTGGTCGTGCCCTTTATCTTCTGTGTCCTTCTATATTGCGCATTTACTGGCTTTGAAATACCTGCACTGAGAACGCTGACGATCTGCCTAGTTGCAAGTAGCATGCTTTTGTTACGGCAAACCATTCAGCCTTTTCAACTGCTGATTTTTAGTGCCGCTATTTTATTGCTAGTGGACCCCTTTAGTATTTTATCCGCAGCATTTTGGTTGTCTTATGGCGCATGCTTTATTTTACTGCGGATTTATCAAACCTTAAGGAAGCATTTACTGGCTCAAGCGGAAGTCAGTTTTTGGCAAAAGTTAAGGCATTCAATGTGGTTGATGGTGGAATCACAATGGAAAATCTTTGTTGCCTTATTTCCATTGATGGTGATTTTTTTCAAGCAAGTCACGTGGATTAGCCCATTAAGTAATTTATTCGCCATCCCGTGGCTAGGGGCAGTGGTGGTTCCTTTAGATATCATCGGAGGGGCACTTTCTTATATTTCTACACCTTTGGCGCATTTGGTTTTTTTATTCAATGATCTGTGTTTGGAAATATTGCATGTGTTTCTCTATGGCTTAGATCGACTCTTTGCACCAAAAATGCACGATGTCGCATTGACGTCAACTCAAATCATACTGTTGATACTCGTTGTAGTAATCTTATTTTTACCTGAAGGTATCTTGCCAAAATATTGGGCGGTCATTGCCTTTTTTGCTCTGTTTATCCCATGGAGAAATTCAGCAAACTTTCAACTTTCAATTTTAGATGTGGGGCAAGGGCAGGCGATCTATATCCGTTCTGTAGATCATCATATGATGGTAGACTTCGGTGGAAACTATGATGAAAGTCAATTTAGTGTCGGGCAAAATATCATCCGGCCATTTTTGAGTGTGAATGGTGTCCATCGACTAGATCGGGTGTTATTGACTCATTTAGATCAAGACCATAGCGGTGGTTTTTTCTCATTGGAGCAACAGCTTGATATCGGGCAGCTTTCAAGTAATGAGCGAGTACAAACCACGAACCAAGTTCCACAGCGTTTATGTCAGCGTGGTCAACAGTGGAATTGGGATCAGCAAGTCTATTTTGAAATACTCTCGCCAAAGCCTGAAGATCTGACAAATGCCCAATGGAATGCCAATGAACGCTCTTGTGTACTGTATGTGACGGTCAAAGGCGTCAATGGACCAAGACATTTTCTATTGATGGGGGATGCGGGTTGGGAGACTGAATATCAAATATTACGTGATTATCCAGACCTAAAAGTCGATGTCTTGGTGCTTGGACACCATGGTAGTCAGCACAGTTCATCCTATGCGTTTTTAAACCATTTTAAGCCCAAGTTGGCGATTGCTTCTGCGGGGCGATTTAATCGTTATGGACATCCTGCAAAGATGACCCAAACACGTCTCAAACAATTAGACATTCCACTCTTGCAAACTGCACAAAGTGGAAGTATTCATTTCAATCAAAATAAACAGCAAATCGAGTTGATCGAAGAGCGAACAAAGTATAAATGGCTCGATCTATATCGCAGCCTATCAAAAGAATCTGAATAGAAAACTGCTTCAAGTATATTGCTTGAAAATGTCATTCTGTCACATTTTTCATTTTTTGCTGTCTTTGATATTCCTCACGAATATCACGAATGCGTTGAGCGGCTTCTTCATCACTAATATTGTATAGATTTCTCAATTTTGGGTTGGCTTTAAAGCGTTTATAGCTCCAGTGATAATGCTCTGGATAACGATGAATTAAATCTTCCACTGCTTTAAAGATAACTATCGAGCCATCATCTGCATTGCCTTGATAGATATTCTCATCCATAGGTTCGATATGCATATCAAAACCATGATTATCATTGCGAATAGCATAAAGTAGGAGTGCACGTGCTTTGGTTTTTTGAATCAGTTTGGCACTTAAATTACTGGTTTTTAATGGGATGCCAAAATAAGGGATCATTTCGCCGCCGGCATTTGGCGTATGGTCTGGCAAAATCACTGTCGTCCCACCTTGTTTTAAGGCTTTGAAAATTTGACGTACACCTGATTCATCGGTTGGAACCAATGTGGCTTGCTCGCGGCTTCGTGCAGCACGAACAAAATTGTTGGCAGATTCACTTTTTACCGGCTTGTACATGATGGTCATTTGAGTGTACTGCGCAACCCATGCATTCATGATTTCCCAAGTACCAAAATGTGGTACTACGAGTACAACGCCTTTTTGTAGGGCGAGCGCTTCATGTAAATATTCAGCGCCATGTACGTGATGAATTCGTTGAATATTTTTTTCTGTACTTGCACCCCAAATGTTAAAAAATTCAAAATAAGAACAAAGTTCGTTTCGAATCGCTTGTTTAGTGAGTTGAATGCGAGCTGACTCTGATAATTCAGGCAATGCAATTTTAAGATTGCGTTGAATCGTAGAGTAGGTTTTAGAGATTTTTAAAACATTGACTAACCCAGCCAAACCTTTTGCAATTAATCTAGAAATTTGAATAGGTTGACGGCTGATAAATTTTAACAGGTGATATGTAGTGTCCTGTGAATTTTGGTCGGTCATCTTATTTAAGTCTGAAAGAAATGAAAGAAAATTTAAAATAATTATAGGGGAAAATGAATTGATTAGACAGTTATAGCGATTAGCGTGTATATAATGACTACAAATTAACGATCAAATGGGTTTTTTTATGTCCGAATGGCCACCAAAACCTGAAGAAAAACAGCAAAGTTCTTCAAACAATATCCAGCAGCCAACTGGAAATGAATGGAAAATATTAGAAAAAGCCGTGCTTTCTTCCGTTGAGGAACAACGTAGAGCACGTAGATGGGGTATATTTTTTAAATTTTTAACCTTTGCTTATTTGCTATTTATTATCATTGCGATGGCGAAAAGTTGTAGCATGTCATCATCAGATCCTGCAGCAACAGCGGGTTCACATATTGCCGTGGTTGATATCATTGGGACCATTGCAGCGGACAAGCAAAGTGTAAACAGCGCAAATACCATCAAAGCTTTGAAAAAAGCTTATGAAAATAAACAAAGCAAAGCCGTTGTTCTAAATATTAACTCACCGGGTGGCTCACCTGTTCAGTCTGATGAAATCTGGCAAGAAATTCAGTACTTGAAAAAAGCCCATACCGATAAAAAACTGTATGCCATTATTGGTGATACTGGTGCTTCAGGTGCGTACTATATTGCGTCTGCTGCAGATGAAATTATTGTCAATCCTTCAAGTTTAGTGGGTTCAATCGGCGTGATCATGCCGAATTATGGTGTTAGTGGTTTGATGCAAAAGTTCGGTGTAGAAGATCGCACTATGACTTCGGGTGAGAACAAAGCGATTTTATCCATGACTCAACCTGTCGATGCTGCACAAAAAGCACATGTTCAAGGTGTACTCGATAACGTTCATGCGCATTTCATTAATGCCGTGAAAGAAGGTCGCGGTAAGAAATTAAAATCAAATGATCCGGCTATTTTCTCAGGTTTATTTTGGACAGGTGATCAGGCTGTGAAGCTGGGTATTGCTGACCGTACAGGTAGTTTAAATAGCCTGAAACGTGAATTGAAAACTGAAAAAGCCGTAAACTACACCATTGAAAATAGTCCATTTGATTCTGTGCTAGGTCGTATGGGAAGTTCATTTGGTCAAGGTTTGGCAAGTGCATTGTCACAACAGGTTCAATCTGAAAACAGCACGAAGTTACAATGAAACCGTTAATTCATTTTGCGCACGCCAATGGCGTGCCATCACAGGTTTATCAAAAATTGTTTGATTTACTGAGTGATGAATATGATGTGATCTATGTGCCGTTACTTGGGCCAGATAAGCGTTACCCAATCGATAACCATTGGAAAAGCTTAACACAGCAGGTAATAGACAGTATTGTACGTCAGGCCAATGGTCGTAAGGTGATTGGATTAGGTCACTCATTAGGTTCGGTTTTAACATTTCAGGCTGCGTTACAACGCCCAGAATTGTTTGAACAAGTGTTAATGATTGATCCGCCTATGATCATGGGGAAAGAGTCTTTTGCTTTGCACATCGCAAAACTCCTCAAACTTAAAGTCCTCGATAAAATGTCCCCAGCAGGATTGTCGAAGCGTCGTCGTGATCATTGGGACAGCCGTGAACAAGCAGCAGAGCTTTTAAGGCCGAAAGGTTTTTATAAAGATTTCGATCCAGACTGTTATCAAGCTTATATTGATCATGCCTTGATGGACGATAAACTGCGTGGTGGGGTGGAGTTGACGATTTCACGTGATGATGAAGTTCATATTTTTCGAACCAATCCTTCACTGTGGTGGTTACCTCATGCTCAACCGCAAGTACCTGTACAGCAGTTAATTGCAGAGCAGGGGCCATTTTTGGCACGTCACTTTCCCCAAATGGTCGAGAAAAAATTTGCGATTCCATTTAAAGTGGTTAGCGGCAGTCATATGTTTCCATTAGAAAAACCAGTAGAAATGGTTGAGTTAATCAAACAAATGTTAGCGGTTCATGCCAAACATGAATGATTAAATGTAGTCAAATAAAAAAACGCATCCAAGGATGCGTTTTTTATTTCTATTTAAAATAGATAAAACTGATTTTAAAACTTGCAGAATTGAATAGGTTCTTGCATCGGTTGATTGCGATATAACACCCCATCAGCAGTATGTTGGATCGTACCATTACAAATCCATTCTGCCACTTGAGGATAAATCACATGCTCAAGCTCGTGAACACGATCTGCCAGACTTTCAGCATGATCATGCACTTTGACTTTAAGTACGCCTTGAGCAAGCGCTTGACCAGCATCCAGCTCTGCAGTCACATAGTGAACTGTACAGCCATGGAAGACATCACCGGTGTTTAAAACACGTTGATGAGTATGCATTCCTTTATAATTTGGCAGCAGAGAAGGGTGGATGTTAATCATTTTTCCTTCCCATGCTTTGACAAATTTTGCGCTTAAAATGCGCATAAAGCCTGCCAAAATGACCAAATCAACATCCCAGTCGAGCAGTTGTTGATGCATCACATCATCAAAAGCTTCACGACTTGGATATTGCTTATGTTCAATGACTGCAGTTGCAATCTTTGCTTTTTCTGCACGTTGCAGTGCAAAAGCGTCAGGTCTATTGGAAATCACCCCAACGATTTGACCTGATAGATTGGCATCAATCAGGGCTTGCAGGTTAGATCCGCTGCCTGAAACAAGTACAGCAATTTTAATCATGAACGTTGCTTATGCGAAAACTACACGGATTTTTTCGTCAGCGCCTTCAACAGATTCAGCATTGTCTGCAATGTGACCCATTGTGAATGCTTTTTCGCCAAGGCTATTGAGTAATTCAACTGTTTTGTCAGCATCGGCTGCATCAACCACGAGAACCATACCTACGCCACAGTTAAATGTGCGGTACATTTCAAATTGTTCAACACCACCTTCTTTTTGAAGTAGTTTGAACAATTCTGGCCATTCCCAAGATGCTTCATTGACTACCGCTTGAGCACCATTTGGCAGTACGCGAGGTAGGTTGCCTGGTAAGCCGCCACCCGTGATGTGTGCCATTGCGTGTACATCCACTTCTTTCAATAACTGAAGTATTGGTTTTACATAAATACGAGTTGGTTCCATTGCTGTATCTGCAAGTGGACGACCATCAACGATTTGAGTAAGGTCAACGTTTTTCACATCTAAAATTTTACGAAGAAGTGAATAACCGTTTGAGTGTGCGCCAGAAGATGCAACACCAACTAAAACGTCACCCGCTTTAACTTTAGAGCCATCAATAATTTTGCTTTGCTCAACGACACCTACGCAGAAACCTGCAAGGTCGTAGTCTTCGCCTTCATACATACCAGGCATTTCGGCAGTTTCACCGCCAACCAATGCACAGCCTGCAAGTTCACAACCCGCACCGATACCAGTCACAACATTTGCTGCAACGTCAACGTTGAGGTGGCCAGTTGCATAGTAGTCAAGGAAGAACAGTGGTTCAGCACCACATACGAGAAGATCGTTTACGCACATTGCAACCAAGTCTTGACCAATTGTGTCATGACGGTTCAAATTCAATGCTAAACGTAATTTTGTACCAACACCATCTGTGCCAGATACGAGAACAGGTTCTTCATAACCTTTAGGAATTTTACAAAGAGCGCCGAAGCCGCCTAGGCCGCCCATTACTTCAGGACGTGCAGTACGTTTCGCGACAGATTTGATACGATCGACTAACGCGTCGCCCGCTTCAATGTCGACACCTGCATCTTTGTAGCTTAAACCAGTGTTTGGGGTAGAAGTTGAGTTGCTCATAATGAAGTCTCCGCATTCGCGCGGGGATTATAACCTGAATATGCAAAACTCTTATGCTATTTCGCACTAAAATGTTATCTTTATTAAAATATTTTCCTTTCTATAACGATTACATTGAAAAAAGGTGACTTTATATGGGTGATCGCACCTTGCGCCGAATATTTATTCTTGCTGGGATAGCATTGATCATATGGGTTTTATACTTATTAAAGCCTGTAGTTGTTCCTTTTATCGGCGCATTTCTAATTGCATATTTATTTAGCCCTTTAGTCGATAAATTACATAATATTGGCTTGCCGCGCTGGTTATCTATCAGTTTGGTCTTTATTGGAATTGGTGTCGCTATATTCCTTTCAATGTGGTTCCTCGTACCACTGGTATGGGAACAGTTGATGTATGCGAAAAACAATATTCCAAGCAATATTCATTGGGTCAACTATACATTCCTGCCGTGGTTATCAGAGACATTTAATCTTGTACCGATGGAAATTGATACAGAGCAAATGTCAGCAGCGATCATGGAGTATATTCAAACCAACTATAGTGCAGACAGTATCCAAGCCATGTTGTTAAAAGTGGCACAATCGGGTCTGAATTTCATACAGATTGGTGGCACGATTGTCTTAATTCCAATCATAGCTTTCTATTTCTTATTAGATTGGGAGCGTATGTTAGAAAACATGCGTCGACTTATTCCACGTAAATATGAAAAAAGCACGCTCACAATCGTGGGCGAATGTCATGAAGTTTTAGGTGCATTTGTAAAAGGCCAATTCTTGGTAATGTTCTTATTGGGCGTTGTTTATGCGGTTGGACTCCAATTAGTCGGTATTGAGGTTGGCATCATCATTGGGATGATTGCGGGTCTAGCCAGTATTATTCCGTATTTGGGTTTTGCGGTTGGTATTATTTCGGCAATTGTGGCTTGCCTGTTCCAATTCGGTTTGGATTGGGTGCATTTGGCCTTAGTACTGGTGGTATTCATGGTAGGGCAGGCAATAGAAGGTTATATTTTGCAGCCTTTCTTATTAGGCGACAAAATTGGTTTGTCTCCTGTGGCAGTGGTATTTGCAGTCCTTGCAGGCGCGCAATTGGCAGGACTCCTCGGAATGCTCATTGCACTACCCGTTGCAGCGATTATTGTGGTCTTATTACGTCATGCACGCGAAAATTACGAGAAAAGTAATTTATACCGAAATGATGTACTTGTCGTAAATGATGCTGCAAGTGGCACTTTAAACGTAGAAACCAATCAAGTTGCTGTCGATATTGAGCTCAAAAATCAGTCTGCAAATTCGCTGCAAGATCCTGAAATTTCGAGTAACATTGAAAGATCAGAACATAAAGATTGATAAGGCCAAAATATAGATATGCGTCAATTGCAGCTAGATATAGAACCACAACTCGATGCCCGAATTAGTGATTTTTCTGGGCCGAGTTGGGGGCATGTAATCGATGGTGTTCGTCAGTTACATGCTGGTTTAATGAATCGTTTCTATATCTATGGTGGAGCTGGCACAGGAAAAAGCCATTTACTGTCTGCAATATGTGACTCCTATTTAGAAATTGGCAAATCAGCAATTCAAGTTTCATTGCTTGAATTGCTCGATGCTCCCACTGAAGCGATTACTTCGCTAGATCGCTATGACTTAGTGGCTTTAGATGATATTGAAGCGATTAGCGGAGTTCCACATTGGCAAAAAGCTGTTTTTCACCTGATTAATTATAATAACGAAGAAGGTGGTCAATTGGTCTTTTCATCTCGGCTGGCGCCCATTGAACTCAAACTTGAACTGCCAGATTTACAGTCTCGATTAACTCAGGCTGTCAGTGTAAAAGTACCAAATGGTAGTTTATACGCAGACCGACAAGCACTCGTAAACTCTGTTTTGGCGCGACGTGGCATCCATATGGATCAACAAATTGTAGATTATTTGTTGGCACATGGGCCGCATCAGGCGTCTATTTTACTTCGCTCTTTAGAACAACTTATTCAGATGTTAAAAGGTGAAAAAGTCAAATTGAGTCATGCAAATTTAAGACAGATTTTTGCCCTAATTGATGAATATCGGTAAGCAATAAAAATTCTTGAGTAATTACTCAAGCTGTGACAAAGTACGTAAAAATATTTTAATGTTGCAAGGATTGTGCAACTTAAGAATAAAAAGATAAAAAATATTTAAGGAGATGGATATGCTCAAACAGAGCATAGGCATTGGCATGCTTCTCATGGCAGGTCATGCATTTAGCGCAGAAATTACCGTTACAACCACTGAAGATGTTGTAAAGGATGACAAGGAATGTTCACTTCGTGAAGCCATAGAATATATCAATAATGGTATGCCAGAAGCCGGATATAATGGTTGCGGGGGTAAAGATGCCTATGCCTCAATTTCTCTGAAAAAAAATGAAGTTTATAAACTCACTAAAAAAATTGATATTAAAGCAGAACTGAATCTGAAAACGGCGTATGACAGTAACGTCAATGAAGATGTCGTACTCGGTCTCAATAATGCCGTCATTGAAATGACGGGTAAGGATCAAATTTTTAATATTAATGATGGCGAAAAAGAACTACTTGCGATCAATTTTAAAGAAATTTCATTTAAAGGATGTAAGCAAGATCAATGTGCTGATAAAGGCGGCATCATTTTTAATAATGAAAAACTTACACTTGAAAATGTAAAGTTTGAAGATGGCTATGCACGACTTGGTGGTGCAATCTACAATGTTGGATTCTCAGAAGATGGCGCAGCTGTAGCAAGCCGTCTATATATACGAACCACGATTTTTCAAAACAACAAAGCGGTAGATGGTGGTGCAATTTACTCAGAAGCACCGGCTTATGAAATCTATACATCTTTGTTCAAAAATAATGAAAGCACTTCTGGTCGAGCGATTGTTTACAATCAAAATGGGCTCGCAGACATCAGTAAGTTGGTGTTCAGTAACCCTCAAAATATCATTGCCAATAGCACCTTTTTCAAAAACAAAGGTTTTGCTGTCAACTTACGTGATGGTTTAGCACTCAATAATATTACAGTACTGAAGAACAGTGGCGGTATCGAACTAAATAGTACCTCTGAGCATGCTTATTTAGCCAATAGTGTGGTGATTGGTAATGCGCTCAGTGGTACCGCTCAAGATTGTAAAGTCGTGAACTCAGGAACAGACCAATCTGTTTTTTATAACAACTTAGTGGCTGCGAGTTGTCCTGTTGGGCCTGCTGCAAATTTAAATGATGTATGGTCTGGGACGAGTTTAATTGCGGGTGAAGATGAAGGTAGCTGTAAAACCTTAACAGAAGATCGTAATGCACTTTTCTGTCCATTTACCACAGCAAATAACGCATTTATTGGTTATTTACGTCCTCGTATTTTATTAGATTACGAAACGATTTTCTCAAGCCCGATATTAAATAAGGGGAAGACCACAGCAGATGGCAATGAGCATCATGTGTATTGTGAGTCTTCTGATCAGCGTGGAAAAAATCGTAATTTGGATGATGTTTGGTGTGATCGTGGGGCTATAGAAATTGTGGTTCCTGTGAGCATGCCTCGCTTAGGTAAAGACATACGTACAGGTGAAGTGGCGAAGTTTAATATCTTAGATGCTTTAGGTGACAGTGATTTAATTCCAAAAGAAGAATGTACAAAAGTGATGGGTATGGCAAATCCAACAGGTGAGCCATGGCAAGATGGTTGTCCAATAGTTGTACAAAGCACCGAATCAAAAGGTAAATTCACACTGAATTTGAATGGTGATTTTGAATACACGCCAAATGGAAATTGGCATGGCGCAGATATTTTTGAATTGCGTGTGGTGACGTCTTCAACCCGTTTTAATACTTCGGCAAAAAATTATTTAGCTGCAGAAGTGCGTATTTTCCAAGAACCAAACAATGAAATGGAAAGTAAAACCGTTAAAACTTCGGGTGGTGCTCTAGGCTGGGCGAGTATTTTTGCGCTGCTTGGCTTAGTTGGATTTCGTCGCTTTAAAAAATAGTCTGGATAGAATTAAGGACAGCACATGAAAAATTATAAAAAAGGATTGCTGGCGGTCATGGTCCTTGCGGCTATGTCATCTATGGCAGCGACAAGTAACATCATCAAAGTTACGACCTTTGAGGATGAAAATGGTGAAAATCTCAATCAATGTTCTTTACGTGAAGCGATTGAAACTGCACGTAAAAACAAATCTTTTGGTGGATGTAATGTCGGTAATCCAAATAATGGGCAGACCGATTATATTCAACTTGAAGCAGGTGAATATCTTCTGACTAAAGGTGAGTTAGTTCCGCTCAATCAGATCGTGATTGAGGGGAAAAGTCGCTTTAACTATGATTCAAAAAATTTACTGACGCAGAAATTTCCTGCCTATGAAGATATTAGAACGACGATTAATGCCCAAGGCAAATCGCGTATTTTTAATACTTCACGTTCAGAAGCCAACTTTATCGTCAATAATGTTCGCCTTACTGGCGGGATGGCAGAAGATCGAGGTGGTGCCTTGTATTTAGGGGGGGCATTTACCTTAAATAATGGTGCAATAGAAAACTCTCAAGCCAAAGTTGCAGGTGGTGCGATTTACTCTGTTGCGCATAATATGTCGAAAAAAACATTATTGGTGAGCAGTTTAGTTCAGGGCAACGTTGCACCTAAAGGTAGTGTTGTTGCTATGGACTGTATCGGGAACTTGGGGGATACCCAGCCTGAAATTGTGTTCCAGCAAAGCAGTATTATTCAAAATGGTTCATCGACGAGTAATAGTGTGATGGACTTCTGTGGAAAGGCCAAAGTTGAATTGACAGCAAATACGATTGCAAAAAACCAAGCAAATCCAAGTGCGGGTAGTATTATCCGTGCCATTTCTCAGGGAACGGAACGTTTAAGTGCTTTTTCTAGCTTCGTTTTAACCAGTAATACAATAGTCGAAAATAATGCGGCTAGTACTTATTATTATGACAATAATGGTGGAAAAGCTTGGTATTTCAATGTGTTGTCCTATAATACTGGTGGTAAGTCTTGTCGTTATCTGAATAATGCTGTACCTGATAATGGTCAAAAGTTTGTTGCGAGTAATAATGCTTTTGAACTGGCAGCTGGGCAGTGTGATTTACCCGAAAGTGTGCTGAATAATACAGAAAGCTTTCTGCAAAACCATGATGTAAGTAGTTATGCTATGGGCACTTTATTAAGCGCCCTACAAACAAAATCTGCTTATAACTTGTATTTACCTTTGTATTACCCGAAAGCGATCGGCAGTGGTTTTGACTTGATCAATCTTGGCTTAGAGGGATGTAGTAAAGCCGATCAACGGGGTATTTTGCGGATTACGAATGGTACCTTGCAGCTATCACCTGCACAACGAAATACTTGTGAGATTGGTTCGGTTGAATTAATGAATTTAACTGCAGCAGATATGGCAGAGATTACCAACGAGTCCTTAGCAGCTATTCAAGAGAAATATCAAAAAACAATTGATGATTTGAAAAAGGATATCGAAGATCCAGATTATGCAGAATACAAAGTTGCCAATCAGGATGATTTAACAAAATACGAAGCGGTATTCAGTGCATTAAAAAATAACCTTAAATATCGTGCGGTTTATTTTGATCCGTTCCCGGCATCATTACCTCAAGAAGAGTCAGTGAATGGTAGTGCTGAAAAACGACAAATTGCCTTAAATGCAGACAACTATACCGTGACGACTTCACCAATCGGCATTGGTAGTGAAATTACGGTGTCTAGTACAGGCGAAGCAAGTATTGTGGGTAATCCACCACATGACCTACACTGTGATTGGGATGCGGGAATAAAACAAATCGTTATTTATCGCACCAGTGGGGCAACAACAGCACCTACCGAATACGGTTTTTGTAAATATACGCTAAAACAAAAGACAGGGAGTCAGGCGGAATCCTCTGGTGTGGTCCGTGTGGCATTTAAAAATATGACTCCAGTGGCCAAAGCTGCCCAATATACAATTAGTCCGTCAAATAATTTGTCTGTTACCGTCAATAATTTATTAGAAAATGCCAATGATGATGGTGATGGTCCAGTTGCATCTATGCCAGCGGGCAAATCGGTATGGCATAAAAATGATGAAGGCCAAATTATTCCCATTCGCTTTACGAAAATCCCAGCAGGTTTAAACTTTGAAGCTGAGTATAGTGGCAGTTGCCCAGCAAGTTATTTAAAGGAAACCTGCTACGGTGGCAAGATTACCTTCTCTGTAAAAAATAGCTTTAGTCAGTTTGACTATCCTGTTGAATATAGTGTTGTCGATAGTGATGGCATTGCATCAAGCAATGCAATTCTGACTCTTAAGAATACCGCGAAAAACACCAACTCTTCTTCTAGCGGCGGTGGCTCAATGGGAGTATTTGGACTGTTGGCATTAATTGGTTTAGGTGTGTATCGTCAACGTCGGTTGAGCAAGTAAGACAAAAAAAGCCTCGATAAGAGGCTTTTTTTTATGGCTTAACTAATGTAATAGATTTGATTTTCACAACATACTGTTGTTTTTGATTAGTGAACGACAGCGATAGGCTGTAAATATTTATTGATATACTCATCGCGAATAGCAGGTCTTTCATCAGGACTAGCTTTTTGCATACGTGTCGCGAGTTCTTTACGTTCTAAAGTACTCATTTTTTGCCATGTTTCGCGCATACGCTGCTTTTCACTATCTGGAAGTTGGGTGAACCAATCCATGCGCTGTTGCAAGCTGACACGTTGATCTGCAGGAATCTCTTTGAGAGCCTGATACTTTTTAATTAAAGCCTGTTGTTCTGCTTCAGATAGCGAATCCCAAGTTTCATTGACTTGAGTATTTGCATCTTTTGAAAATATCCAAAAGCGATCAAAGCCAGCAAAACTGGTTTGCAAAAAACTAAAAGCACAGAATGCAATTGCTAATTTTTTAGCTGCCATGTGGAACTTTGTCCTCACCCAGAACCATCAACATTTCAAGATCCTCCACCATTTGAGGGGAGAGCTTAGGGGTTGAAATCACCTGATTTTGTGGTTTGTCATCCAGTACAGTCGCATTCGGTAAAATGACAAAACCTGCAATTGCTGCTGCAAGTGCAAAGCCAGACATTTTCCAGAAACCATAACGTGAAGTTTCGTGCTGATGAATATCTTCAAGCACGTTATTCATGACAGTTGCTTTGTCTTTGTGGTGCTGTGCGAGTCCATCAAGTTTGGAAGTTACTTGCTTTAAGAAATCATCTTGTTTCATTCGGATGATCCTCCCATATGTGGATTCAAATGTGCCAAAGCGGTACGTAAACCTTGAATGGCACGGTGGTAATGTGTTTTCACACTGCCTTCGGAACAATTCATAATTTCTGCAGTGGTATGCGTATCAAAGCCTTCCCAAGCTCGCAACATAAATGCTTGTTGCTGGCGGACTGGAAGTTCTGCGATAGCATCTTGTATTTCCTCTGCAGTGACAGCCTGATCCAGAAAGTCGAAAGGGTTTGGTGTAGATTCATCTACAACATCCTGTATTTCGACATCGTCGTCATCTAGGCTGACTTTTCTAAATAGGGAAAACGGCTGCGAACGACGTGCTTCCTTTCGACGCCAATCTTGCAGCTTATTATTTAAAATGGTGTAAAACAGGGGATACCATTCCTCTGTGGACTTTTCAGCATAAGCTTTATGTAAGGAAATAAAGGCTTCTTGCACCAAGTCCATGGCAATGCCATGTTGACCGTGCGTTGCACTTTCCATCATTACTAAAGCACGCCCCGTCACTTCATTCATGAAGTTTTTCAGGCGAGATTCAGCTGTGCTCTTCAGAACACTACTATTTTGGGTCTCGGACTGTTTGGGTGCTAAATCCATAGGGATGGAAAATCCTGTCATTGGACACCCACCATTATTTCCATATTCATACTTAAATAACGTTGGAAATAATGGTTAGGTTGACAAAAAGAATTATTATTTTTCTAGTGTAATCTATTTTTTTGAATGGTCGCGTCTTAATAAAATAAAGTAACGATTTTACTGACGTTGGCGAACCATCTCAAAAAAGCAGATTGAACCGGCAATTGCGACGTTAAGTGATTCTTGTCCACCCGGTTGGGGAATGGCAACTGCTTCCGCATGTTTTAATGCATACTCAGAAACACCTTGACCTTCATTGCCTAAAATCCACACACATTGTTTGCGCAAATTTTTGCTATATAGGTTTTCAGACTGATGTGAGCTTGTTGCATACACTGGAATTTTGAATTTCGTCAAAATATCTTCAAGGGCAATATTTTCAAACGTATTTAATGAAAAATGTGCGCCCATACCTGCGCGTAATACACGTGGTGACCAGAGCGATGCAGAGCCTTTGGTACAAACAACTTGCTCAATACCTGCCGCAGCAGCAGAACGGAGTAGGGTGCCTACATTACCGGGGTCTTGAATATTGTCTAAAATTAAGGTGTCTTCACTGAAGTTAAGTGCTTCACTTGAACTTGGTAAATCCACAATCGCTAAGCAAGCAATAGATGTTCCAAGTGTACTGATATCTTTGTATAAAGATTCACTTAGAATGAACACCGCACCTTGATATTGTTCCGCAATGCGGTCGAAATCGGCATGGTTAATCGCTTGTTCAGTGGTGAAAATCGATTTGATTGGACGTTTTGAGTCTAACCATGACAACACCAAGTGTGTGCCTTCCAAAACAGTTTGACCTTGTTTTTTACGGTAGGCATTTTGTTCGATTAAGCCACGGAGGTGCTTAATTTTCGGGTTGTCTTTTGATTCGAGATAAATCAGAGCCATGAGGGAGATATCCACGAAAGTCAGCAAAAATACTGACTTTCGTTATAAGAAATTAATTATGGTATGACGTAACTAGGTCAACTTCGTTTTTAGAACCAATAATCACAGGAACACGTTGATGAAGTTCTGTTGGTTGGATGTCTAGAATGCGGACACGGCCTGTTGTAGAAGCACCGCCAGCTTGTTCCATCAACATACTCATTGGGTTTGCTTCGTACATTAAACGTAGACGACCTGCTTTTTTCGGATCTTTGAAGTCGTATGGGTACATGAAGATACCGCTACGGCAAAGAATACGATGAATATCACCCACCATGCATGCGACCCAACGCATATTGAAGTCTTTTTCACGCGGGCCAGTTTTACCTGCAAGAAGTTCGTCGATATAACGTTTTACAGGTTCTTCCCAATGGCGTTGGTTCGAAGCATTGATGGCATATTCTTTAGTATCTGCTGCAACCGCAATCGCATCTTTAGTTAATAAGAATTCTTTGCTTTCTGGATCAAAAGTAAAAAAGACTACGCCAGCACCGACAGTTAGAGCCATCATTGTTGATGGGCCATACAATACATAACCTGCAGCCGCTTGGTTAACACCCGCTTGCATGAAATCTTCAGCTTGCGTTACCGCATTTTTTGCAGGAAGAATTGAGAAAATTGTGCCCACACACATATTGATATCGATGTTGCTTGAACCATCTAATGGGTCAAACAAGACAAGATAATCGCCATTTTCTTGAGCTGGAGTGAATTCATCTAATTCTTCAGAAGCCAAACCACCGACATGTGGATGAATTTTCAATGCATCGATGAGGTAATCATTTGAAATGACATCAAGTTTCTTTTGTTCTTCACCTTGAACGTTTTCGTGTTGCGCGCTACCCAATACACCAGCCAAAGCACCTTTTTGTAATAGAAGGTCAATGTCTTTGCATGTATTACCAATTGTTTCAATAACTTGTGCTAATGCAGGAGTAAGATTACCACTTTGCTGTTGTAGAAATTGGGAAAGGGTGAGATTTGACATAACCGGAAAACTCCAAATATTAATTTATCAAAAATGATAAAAATGTGATTGTGCAACATTTTAGATGAGAACGAAGGAAAAGAAAAATTAAACTAGACTATTTGTCGTGATTTTACCCTTGCAAGTCCTGAATAACATGCTATGTTGAATCTAATGTATAAATCGAAAGACAGGGAGCACAACAATGACCACACAAAAATTTGATGCGACTCCGACTGCAACTGAGGGATTGAATTTAGACGATATTTCTGCGGATACCGTAAAAGCTGCATGGAGCAGTTACGAAGCAAAAGCAGAGTATAAAAAGTTCAATAAACATGACCTCATTGAGTCGATGCAAACAGAAAAAGAAAATGCTGAACATCCAGAAGCAGAAGCGTAATGATTTGGATTGTTAAGCTAATTTTCTAGTTGGTAAAGCTAAGGATCTCGTTTTAAAAGTCGTTCATTTGCATTTTAATTGATTATTTTTTATGTTCTAAAGCCGCTAACTGAATTTATCCTGAGTTAAAGGGCTAAATTGAGTTAAAGCACAGAACGTTGCAACAGAACGATGCAAATGAAACGATATAAATAAAATGATACCGGTTAAATAAAAAAGCACTCATCAATGAGTGCTTTTTTTAGCTCAGACTTTTTCAAGTCTTATTTAAGCAGCGGAGGAACAGCTTCGTAGTTAATTTCTACACGACGGTTTTCTTTCCATGCATTTTCATCATGACCCGCATTGATTGGCATTTCTTTACCATAGCTGACTGCTTCAAGCTGATTTGGACTTACGCCTGTTGTAATTAGGAAGCTTTCAACAGCTTTGGCACGACGTTCACCAAGTGCCATGTTGTATTCACGAGTACCACGTTCATCGGTGTGACCTGTTAAAGCCACACGTGAGTTTGCATTAGCAACTAGGAACTGAGCGTGAGCTTGAAGGGTTTGTAAATCTTCATTGCTAAGCTCTGTACTGTCGTAGTCAAAGTGTACTACGCGCTTCGCTAAAAATGCTTTATTCGCTTCAGTTACACCTTTCGATGAGGCACCTGCAAGGTTTTGTGCATTGAGTGCTGCATCTTCACTTAAACCTGAAGTGTTTACAGTGGTTGAGCCATTTGGGTTTTGTCCTGCTTGTACATCTGCAGCAGGTTTACGGCTGGCACAACCAGTCATTACTAATGCTGTAGCTAAAACAGGTAGTGCAATCAGTTTCATCGCGTTCATATTGATCTCCATGACAGTTATTTATGATGTTTCATTAAAAAGTTATTGTTGAATAAATCATGCAGTGTTTATTTCGGTGCCCAAGCTGGTTCACGAACTTCACCTTGTTCACTTGGTAAGTTCATGCGGAAACGACCATCTAAAGACATGATCGAGAGCAAACCACGGTTTGCTTCACGTGTTGCATACACCACCATTTGACCATTTGGAGAGAAGCTTGGTGATTCATCTAAACTGGTTGGCGTTAAAATATTGGTTACACCAGAACCAATGTCTTGAACTGCAACTTTATAGTTACTACCGCTAGGACGATGTACCAAAGCTAATTTTTTACCGTCCGCACTTAACGTACCACGTGCATTGAAAGCGCCACGGAAAGTTAAACGTTTGACACTTTCAGCACTTAAGTTGTAGGTATAAATTTGTGGAGAGCCGCCACGGTCAGAGGTAAAAATAAATGATTTACCGTCAGGGGCATAACGTGCTTCTGTATCAATCGCTGTGTCATTGGTCATGCGTTTTAATTGGCGAGTCTGTAAATCCATTTGATAGATTTCAGGATTGCCATGCATTGAAGCGGTAAACAACATCGATTTACCATCAGGTGAGAAGCTTGGTGCACCATTCAGGCCACGGAAACTTGCTACTTTTTCACGGTTACCACTTGCTAAATCTTGGATGTAAATCGCAGGGCGTTTGGTTTCAAAAGAAACATAGGCTAGCTTTTTCGCATCAGGTGTCCATGCCGGGGACAGGATAGGATCACGTGAAGTCAAAATGGTACGGGGTTGTTCACCATCTGTATCTGCAATTTGTAGGGTATAGCGCTGATCTGGTGTTGCTGCATTACGCAATACATAGGCAATACGTCCGCTGAAGTCACCAGGAATGCCAGTTAAAGCTTGATAGATCGCATCACTGATCATGTGCGCTGCTTGACGGTAACGTGAAGCAGGTACAGTGAGTAGTTCATTTAACAGGTATTGTTTTTTTTCAACATCATACAGTTGGTAGTGAATTTCATAAGAGCCATCAGCCGTTGTTTTTGATGTACCTGTCACAACATAGGGTACGCCCGCAGCTTTCCATGCTTCTGCATTAGGTGAATTTATTGTTGCAGTTGCAGGTAAGTTTTTAGAAGCACTGGTAAATTTACCTGAGCGGTTCAAGTCATTTTCAACCACAGGATAAATATTTGAGTCATTACTAAAAGGCACGATCGCAATTTTAGGTGCTTCTTCAGGAGCTTTAGTGATTTCGAGGTGAAGCTGCGCATGCGTTTGAGTCACTAAAACTGGGCTCAAAGCAGTGAATACGGCTAAGCAAAGAAGATGTTTACGCGTCATTTCCATCATTCGCTAATTACTCTAAAAATGTGAGTTATTGTCTGTATTTGGTTGTGTCACATAATGGCATGATTTTGGGATATTAAAAGCATGAAAATATGACTGAACTGTTATAACACTGTGAAAAATGCAGAGATTTTATCCGAGTTTCGTCAAGTCTAGCTTAAAAATCATGAACACAACATCACATTTTGGAATGAAAATGATAATTCTTTAGTTATAACATTCTATTTTTGAATCAAGTGTTTAGAAAATTTTAGTAATACTTGATGTTGCTGAGTCCCACATACACGGCGTTATATAGAACGAAGACAAGAATGGATCAATTAGTCGGGGCTAGAGCTTTATAAAAGCTCAAGTATTGAAACACACAGGTACAATCGATTGAGTATTCATTTTAGGAAAGGGGGGGAACTGGGGGGATGGATGTAGAAGCTTAAAAATAAACATCATACCAGCGATGAAACTTGATCTATTGAAGATAAGAAAAAATGGGTATGGGGTGATTCATTGCTTAACCACAAAAAAATCCCCGCAAGCAATGCACGGATTTATCAAACTTAATTTGAAGATCTAAATGTAGAGGTAAAACTTTGTGCTTCACGTCTAGCATCTGGGTCGCTAGGCATCGGATATGGTGCAGCAGCACGAACTGCAGCCTCAATACTGGCTTTCATATCAGGATCACTGGAGCTTACGATGACTGCTTGGACAGCACCTGTTTTAGATAAAATCACGCGAGCAATGGCCGTTTTACCGCTAGAGCCAGGTGGTGTATCCCAAGCACGTTTGATTTTATGTTCAAAATCACGTTTAGCTGTTGAAGCGATTTTCTTGGCTTCCGCTTTTTTCTTTGCATCTTCTTCATTTAGAGCATGTGAAATGGGTTTAAGAGGCTTTTTTACGTCCTGTACTGATTTCTCAGGTTGAGTTGTTTTAGCATGATCCATCAGCAAAGCATTAAATTGTTCAGGTGGAATATGGTCAGGCATGGTCGAAGAGGGGATGTAAATTGAACGATTTTCGGCGAATGATTGAGAGCCTAGGAGTGTTAGTGTCGAAAATAATAATGTTTTCATGTTATATAATTCAGTATATAAGTAAATGAAAAATCCCCACAAGGTTTGCAGGGATTTAAAAATTAACGTGATGACTTGAAGGTGGACGTAAAACTTTGAGCTTCACGTTTTGCATCTGGGTCACTCGGCATTGGGTATGGTGCAGCAGCTCGAACAGCAGCCTCAATACTGGCTTTCATATCAGGATCACTAGAGTTCACAATCACTGACCGAACTGAACCACTTTCCGTAAGGGTAACGCGAGCAGTTGCCGATTTACCCGCAGAGTCAGAAGGTGTGTCCCATGCACGACGGATTTTATTTTCAAAATCTTTCTTTGCAGTAGATGCAATCTTCTTCGCTTCAGCCTTTTTCTGTGCGGCTTCTTCAGCTGCTTTTTTAGCTGATGAAGCTTTGGCTTCTTCGGCTGCACGTTCGCGTGCTTCGGCATCGGCTTTAGCCTTTGCATCTGCCTTGGCTTTTGCATCGGCATCTGCTTTACGTTTTGCAGCTTCTGCATTGGCCTTGGCTTTTGCATCAGCATCTGCTTTACGTTTTGCAGCTTCCGCATTGGCCTTGGCTTTCGCATCAGCATCAGCTTTACGTTTTGCAGCTTCTGCATTGGCTTTAGCTTTTGCATCAGCATCAGCTTTACGTTTTGCAGCTTCCGCATTGGCTTTAGCTTTGGCATCGGCGTCTGCTTTACGTTTCGCCGCATCTGCATTGGCCTTGGCTTTTGCATCTGCATTGGCTTTTGCCGTTGCTGCAGCTTTGGCTTTGTCAGCTTCTGCTTTTCTTAATGCATCGGCACGGATTTTTTCAGCCTTGGCTTTTGCATCAGCATCTGCTTTACGTTTTGCTGCGTCAGCATTGGCTTTCGCCGTAGCATCTGCTTTTGCCTTAGCCGCATCCGCTTTGGCTTCTTGTTGCGCTTTTAGTTTTGCAGCTTCAGCCGCTTTAGCTTGTTCTTGAGCACGCTTTGCATTGTCCGCAGCTTTTTGTTCAGCAAGCTGCTGTGCTTTTGCCGCAGCGCGTGCCTGTTGAGCAGCAATCTGTGGATCTGCCTTAGGTGGTTCTGCTGGCTTAGGTGGTGCAGCCGTTGGAATCTCGGGTGCTGGTTCAACGCTAGGTTCTGCTGTTTGCGTGATTTGTTCAGCTACATTTTCATGCGCGGTTTCATCAAACTCTGTGACTTCACGTGTTACAGGTTTTAAATCTTCCGGTTTTACCAAAACAGTGGTTATTTTTTTAGGGGGCTCAGGTGGTTTACTCATGCCAAGATAAAGTAAGCCAACCACAGCGACGATATGCACACCCAGTGTGAAACCAATCGCAACGGCTTTTTGTTTAAAAGGCGGCTTGTTGAAATCTTTCATAAATTATTTTAATGGCTCAGTCAGTAAACCTACTTGTGTTAAACCTGCATCTTGAAGGGCAGACATGAGTTTCATGACTTCACCATAAGGACGAGATTCACTGCCGTTAATCAGGACACTCATTTGCTTTTTCTGTTCGTTGGCTTCATTTTGTGAAGCAGTTAAAACAGATTTTAGTTCATCGAGTGTGAGTACATCATTTTGATGATTTTTATCTTCGAGTTTGATCGTACCATCCGCCTCAAGTGTAACAATCGCAGGGCGATCTTCCGCTTGCATAGGCGTGCCATTCGCCTGTGGTAAGTCGACTTTGACACCTGTGGTGATCATAGGTGCAGTGACCATGAAAATCACCAAAAGAACTAACATGACATCAATATATGGTACGACGTTCATGTCACTTTTTAATGGTTTTTTGATGCGCTCAAAGCGTCCAGAACGTTGAATAGCCATTAGTCATTGTCCTGAGTTGAACCTACAGACTGGCGTTGTAATAACGCAACCATTTCTTCGGCAAAAAGAGCACGATCGTTATAAACGGCTTCACCTTTGGCTGTAAAATGGTTAAATGCTAGTACAGCAGGAATTGCCGCAAAAAGACCAATGGCCGTTGCAATCAATGCCTCTGCAATACCAGGAGCAACCGTAGCAAGGGTGACTTGGTCAACATCTGCTAAACCAATAAAGGCGTTCATAATGCCCCAAACGGTACCGAATAAACCGACATAGGGTGCAACCGAGCCAATACTCGCAAGCGCGCCTAAACCATTTTCTAAATGTCCTTGGTCACGGCTTAAACCCACACGAAGAATACGTTCTGTACCTTCAATTGATTGTTCTGCGCTGGCATTACGTTTTTTAAGTTTGAAAAACTCGCCTAAACCTTGATAGAAAACATCTTCAAGGCCAACACGTTTCGAGTTGAGCTGAGCATTGTTGTATAAAGTATTGAGTTCGGCGCCAGACCAAAATATTTTTTGGAAATGTTCATCGTCAGCCTGCGCTTTTTTATAACTCATGTGTAACTTGGCAATCAGATACCAACTGAATAACGAAGCTAAGAGCAGCAGGAGCATTACCAGTTGTACGACAGGACTTGCTTGTAAGATGAGGTCTGAAACTTTGAGTGTTGATTCTAGTTGAGTTGCCATAGTTACTACATGTGCCAAATAATTTTTTTAATCTTGTTCCAATTCTTTCAGAATCAGTTCACGTATTTCATCAGGAAGGCGACGGGGTTTCATCTCTGCACTGATACATGCCAATTCTACCTCACCTGATGCCAGCATAATATCACCACGATAAATATTTTGTTGCAACACAAATGACGTAGCCTTACACGAAACTACACTTGCTGTAACAGTAATCAGGTCATCCATTAATATAGGGCGTGAATATTTCACATTAATTTTATGAACGACAAAGTTGTAATCTTTTTGATGCCAATAATGGTCTACACCTGAAGCGCGTAGCCATTCTGTGCGGGTACGCTCCATAAAGCGAATATGATTTGCGTGGTAAACAATGCCACCTGCATCTGTATCTTCAATATATACACGAATGTTGAATTCGAATTTATTCGCCATGAGAGTGTTCCGTCTTTATAAAATCTGAAAAATATTGTTCTGCACTTCAGCATAGAATTAGAGCATTTAAAAATGGCGATAATTCAATGATTCGTCAAGTGCTTCAATGACGGGCAGTTTAGCACCGTGAGTCATCAGTCCAATGGCACAAGGTTTCAACTCACGTAAATCTTTAACTTCCGTAGTTGTAATTATTGATTAAAAAAGAGACTGCTTTTAATTTGTTTGTTCATCTAATTTAAATTTTGTATCGACAAAATCCTGTAGATGAGCTGCTAAATATCCCGCAATATGAAAGTGAGTTTCTTCCATTTTCTTTTTCTGTTGCTTTGGGAGTAATGCTTTTAAAGATTCATACATATACGTTAAGCAGCAAAAGCCAAGGCCAATAACTAACATGAGTAAAAGTTTATTAGGTAGATCTATCCAGAAAAACACATAAACGAGTATGACTAAAGTAAAGAATGAGAAGCTGAAATACAACGTATTAATTTTTGCTGGCTTAAAGTTTTCCTTGACCAAAGCTTGTACGTCGTCGTGATAGTACGTCCCAATAAAAATGAGGGCAGAAGTATAGTTGAAGCTCAGGTTTTTTATACGATATGCAGAAGGCGATTGTTTAATAGTTAAGATATTATCTTCACTTACTTCTATGGTTTCTTTGCTAAGAATGTTTTCACATTCGACAGTGATAAAATAATTGTATTCGGTGTGGAATAAGCTTTCAAAATCACTCATTTGTTTTGGGCTAAATGAACTGATAGGTTGTTCTCTGGGAATGTGTTCAATGGCACTGTCTAATGGTAGGTTTTGAATGTAGTCGCTATTAATTTTGTTAATTATTCTATTCTCAAGATTTATCATTTTAGTCTATTGTTTGTAGTGGCTTGAATTTATTTTAAAAATTTAAATAAACATGCAGGGAGCATTTAACTCCCTGAAGTCGTTCAGTGAATTATCGTTTACTTATCTTTCGGCTCTGGTGGTGTCATCCCAAACTGTAAATACGCCATATTGGTGGCAATACGTCCACGCGCAGTACGCATGACATAGCCTTGCTGAATGAGGTAGGGCTCGATTACATCTTCTAGCGTCCCTGAGTCTTCTGCCATAGCAGCAGCTAGAGCTTCTACACCTGCAGGGCCACCATCAAAACGCTCTAGTAGCATTGATAAATAACGGCGGTCTAGCGTATCTAAACCATCTTTATCGACATTTAGCATGTCCAAAGCACGTTGAGCCATCTCTTGGGTTACTTCACCTGTGCCTTTGACTTGCGCATAATCACGGACCCGGCGTAATAAACGGTTTGCAATACGAGGTGTCCCACGAGCACGGCGTGCAACTTCTTGAGCACCTTCGGCGGTCATGGGCACATCCATCAAGTTGGCAGAACGAGTCACAATATGCGTTAAGTCTTTGACAGAATAGAACTCTAAACGTTGTACGATACCGAAACGGTCACGTAAAGGAGAGGTCAGTAGGCCTGCACGAGTCGTCGCTGCAACAAGAGTGAAGGGTGGTAAATCCAGTTTGATCGAACGGGCAGCAGGGCCTTCACCAATCATGATGTCGAGTTGGTAATCCTCCATCGCTGGATAGAGAATTTCCTCGATGACCGGTGAAAGACGATGGATCTCATCAATAAATAAAACATCACCTTCTTCGAGGTTGGTTAGCATTGCAGCCAAATCGCCTGCACGCTCAAGGACGGGGCCTGATGTTGATTTTAAGTTGCCGCCCATTTCACGGGCAATAATATTGGCCAGTGTGGTTTTACCTAAACCCGGTGGGCCAAAAATTAAGGTGTGATCAAGTGCTTCTTCACGGCCACGTGCAGCACCGATAAAGATTTCCATTTGTTCACGGACGACAGGCTGCCCGATGTAGTCATCAAGGGAAGTTGGGCGGATGGCGCGGTCGAAGTGGTCTTCGGGCTTTTCGGAACCACTGATAAGACGGTCTTGCATATAATTAAATCAATCTCTGGCTGAACTTTCGAGGCACAGCCTCAAGTTGTGATTTGTGTTAAGGTGCCATTGTGTAGGCATTGCTTTACTTTTGAAAGATCAAAAGTAACAAAAATCTTGTGTTGGATTGAGGATATATCCTTATATCCCAATCCAAGATGGCGACATTCATGTCGCCTTCGTGTATACAATTTAGGTGTATTGGTATGTCTATTTGAATTATTTATTCATCGACTTAAGTGCTGCACGGATAATGTCGCTGGCTTCAGTATAATCAGCTTTGACGGCATTAATTAGCTTTTGTGCTTCAATTGGCTTGTAACCTAATGATTGCAATGCCGCCTCAGCTTCGGCAACGGCAGAGTTGCCTGTAAATTGAATTTGTTCAACAGTTGAATTGGTTGGTGCAGTCCCTGAAGCCATGGCTTTAAAGCGATCACGTAACTCAATCATGAGGCGTTCAGCGGTCTTTTTGCCTACACCCGGAACTTTGACTAAAGTGTTTACATCTTCATGTTCAACCGTGTGAATCAGCATTTCAACACTTAATGTTGATAAAATGCCCAGTGCCATTTTAGGGCCTACGCCGTTAACTTTTAACAGTGTGCGGAAGATCAGTTTTTCTTGAGCATTGCTAAATCCATACAGCAGTTGTGCATCTTCACGTACAGCCAGATGTGTCCACAAGGTAATTTTTTGACCTTTTTGTAGTTGGCAAAATGTTGAAAGTGGGGTGTCAATTTCATAGCCCACACCATTTACATTGAGTAATACCGTTGGTGCTTCCAATGCCAGCACTTCGCCAATTAAACATCCGATCATGTCATTTATTCACTTTATTTCAGTTTAGTCTGAGCCATTTGCTCAATTTCAATTTGTTGTGAGATTAGCGTGAAGGCCAGCGAATTACTAGCCTTCACATTTTTTCAGGTTTAAAAGAAACCAACTTTATTGCCTTGAAGTTCTTGTGCAAGGTTATAAGCCTGATGGTCTGAAAATTTAGAGATAATATCCAATACTTGCATGATGTTTTCATAATGCAACGGCCCAAAATGTGCCCCCGAACGGTGAAGAATGGACATCAGTCGTTGTTCTTTAAAACTCAAAGTTTTATTTGGCGTAGTTAGAGGAATAAAGGCATCTAAAATATTTTGTAGACTTTGATGCGCAATAATCTCTAAGCCTGCTTTTTGTGGATGTTCAAAAATTTTATCGCGAGCTAATTCTTTCGCTCGGTTAATTCCACGCTCAATATCTTCACTGCAATATTGCAATAAACTGCCTTTAAGTTGACCTGACAAAATTTCATGATGATGGCGGGCGAAGGCTGTCGTGACTTCTTCGACTAGACGTTTCATCACTCGACCACGTAATGCGGCAATTTTTTGTTGCCAAGTGGTATCAGTCATCGCCAATTCGGCAGGTATGCCATAGTCACCGACCAAATCAAGGAAAATTGGCTCAACTTCGTTATAGTTCAACATGTTGAGGATAATGCCATCTTCAAGGTCAATTAAGGCATAACAAATGTCATCTGCGGCTTCAAGCAAATAGGTCAACGGATGACGACAGTAGTGATATTCGCCCAGTTGAATTAAACCGAGTTGTTCTGCAATTTGCTGTAAGATTTCCTTTTCTGCCTGATAGCAGCCAAATTTAGCCCGTTGGCTCGCGGGTTTATTGCCTTGCGATGCAATGGTTTTTGAAAGCCACGGGTATTTTAAATATGCACCTAAAGTTGCATAGGTTAAACGCATACCACCATCATTCGGATGATAGTCAATTTTAGTCAGTAGGCGTAAACCTTGGGCATTACCTTCAAACTGACGCACATCGGCTTCTTCTTCAGGGCTTAAGTCCTGTAAAAAGTTGGTATGCGATGCGTCATCAAACCATTCTCGAATGGCATATTCGCCTGCATGGCCAAAAGGTGGATTACCAATATCGTGTGCCAAGCACGCAGCTTGAATAATTGCACCGACATCGGCAGGTGAAATCCACATCGGGAGTTCATCTTTAATTTTTTCCGCTGCCAACATCCCCAATGAACGTCCAATACAAGACACTTCTAAAGAGTGAGTCAGGCGAGTATGAATACCATCGTGTTGGGTGAGGGGATGGACTTGGGTCTTGCGATTAAGCTGTCGAAAACTCTGCGAAAATATAATGCGGTCATAGTCTTTGTGGAAGGGGCTACGTGCCTGTTCAGAACTGTGTTTATTGCTACCAATACGAACTGTAGAAAGAAGTTCAAGCCAACGCATTTGAGTCATTTATCATTATTCAGTTATTTACTAAAAACTATGATGCCAAACTTGTGACTAAAGTAATAGTGGGTAGCGTCATAGCTTGACACTTTATTTAAGGGTATCGGTGTAGGTGTAGAATTATTCGTATTAAGGTAGGGTGTTTTTAAGATAAATATTATTCATTGGCTAGACTATTCGCTGATTCAAACCCATTGGTAATGCCGCCTTGAAAGCCTCAAAATTCTAAAATTGATATTAATTTTCGATTAATGTTTTTTACAATTTATTTTGTGCTAAGCTGCGCTGCTGTATTCAATCTTTTTGACTGAAAATAAAAACAAAATTTAAAAAATCTTGTGCCATTCTCGAACAGAAAATGCTTTTCCCATCTAGCTGATTTCACCAATACACAGTAGAATATGCGCTCTCTTCAAGTCACATTGCGGCTTGGTTCAAAAGACCAGCCCGTGGAGCCAAAATCAGCATGTTTATCGTGGCCGGTGCACCAGCACACTCTTCTTTTA
Organism: Acinetobacter sp. YH12096; assembly: GCF_013419215.1. NCBI lineage: Bacteria > Pseudomonadati > Pseudomonadota > Gammaproteobacteria > Moraxellales > Moraxellaceae > Acinetobacter > Acinetobacter sp. YH12096. The sequence goes on from NZ_VPAM01000018.1 coordinate 71,701, forward strand.
AGAAAACGCAACTATTAACACGTCTATCTTCGATTAGTTCTGTTCAAGAAATTGAAAGCCAATTGGTCTATCTATTTGACCAAGCGCTAAGCGAACAGCAACAGCAATCTGCTTTACAGCTGCTTAATGATGGTCAATCTTTTGAATTGCGCCAGCCAGCAAGTGATGAAGTCCAAATATTAGTGACGCCACGCGTTGGGACAATCTCTCCGTGGTCGTCGAAGGCAACAGACATTTTCGCCAACTGTAATACACCGGTTCATCGCCTTGAACGCGGTGTTTTATTTACTTTGAAGGGCGTAAATGCTGTTTCTGATGAAGTAAAACTGGCATTGCATGACCGCATGACAGAAAGCGTGTTCAATCAAATTGAAGAAGCGACTGCGCTGTTCTCTGAAACTGAACCAAAGCCGTTAAATGCAATTGATATTTTAGGTCATGGCAAAGAAGCTTTAGTGAAAGCAAACTCTGAGTTTGGTTTTGCACTATCTGACGAAGAAATTGATTATTTAGTTGCAGCGTTTAACAAGCTTGGTCGTAACCCGCATGACATCGAATTGATGATGTTTGCTCAAGCAAACTCAGAGCACTGCCGTCATAAAATCTTTGGTTCAGAATGGACAATTGATGGCGAAGTTCAGCCATTGTCATTGTTCCAAATGATTAAAAACACCTATAAAGAATCTCCAGATGACGTTTTGTCTGCATATAAAGACAACGCATCAGTGATCGTGGGCTTTGACACTCAACGTTTCTATCCGAAAAAAGACGAAGAAACAGGTCAGCACGTTTATAAATATAAGAGCCAAGCTGCTCACATCTTGATGAAGGTGGAAACGCATAACCATCCGACAGCAATTGCGCCATTTGCAGGTGCTGCGACAGGTTCAGGCGGTGAAATCCGTGATGAAGGCGCAACAGGCCGTGGCGGTAAGCCAAAAGCAGGTTTAACAGGTTTCACTGTTTCTAACTTGAACATTCCTGGTTTTGAAAAGCCTTGGGAAGAAAACTACGGTAAGCCGTCTCGTATGGCATCTCCGCTTCAAATCATGATTGAAGGCCCATTGGGTGGTGCTGCGTTTAACAACGAATTCGGTCGTCCTGCTTTAAATGGTTACTTCCGTACCTTTGAACAAAATGTAAATGGCGACGTAAAAGGTTTCCATAAGCCAATTATGATTGCTGGCGGTTACGGTAACATCCGTCCTGACCATGTTGAAAAAGATGCAATCCAACCGGGCGATCTTTTAATCGTACTTGGCGGTCCTGCAATGTTGATCGGTCTAGGCGGCGGTGCTGCGTCTTCTGTAGACAGCGGTAAGTTAGGTGAAAACCTAGATTTCGCATCTGTACAGCGTGAAAACCCAGAAATGGAACGCCGTTGCCAAGAAGTGATTGATGCATGCTGGCGCATGGAAGATCATAACCCAATCGTGTCTGTACATGACGTGGGTGCGGGCGGTATTTCAAATGCAATGCCTGAACTTGTGAACGATCATGAGTTAGGTGCAATCCTTGATCTTCGTAAAATTCCATCACTGGAAAAAGGCATGTCTCCGATGGAGATTTGGTCGAACGAAGCACAAGAGCGTTATGTATTGGCAATTCGTCCAAGCTCTTTAGAATTGTTTGAATCACTGTGTGCACGTGAACGCTGCCCATTCGCCGTACTTGGTGAAGCAACTGAAGCACGTCAATTGACAGTAAACGATCCATTGTTTGAAAACAAAGCTGTGGATATGCCTATGCAAGTGATGCTTGGTGGTACACCGCGTATGAGCCGTTCATATGAAACCATTGAACGTAAAGGCGATGATTTCACTGCTGAAACTGTCACAGATTTGAAAGATGCGATTTACCGCGTTCTTAAAAATCCAACAGTTGCATCTAAATCGTTCTTGATCACCATTGGTGACCGTTCGATTACAGGTATGGTTGCACGGGATCAGTTCGTCGGTAAGTGGCAAGTGCCTGTAGCGGATGCTGCGGTAACAACAACTAGCCTTGTCGGTTATACAGGTGAAGCAATGGCAATGGGTGAGCGTCCACCAGTTGCGTTGTTGAATCCTGCTGCTTCTGCACGTTTATCTGTAGCAGAATCGATTTCAAACATTATGTCTGCAAAAATCGACCAGATCAGTGACATTAAATTGTCTGCAAACTGGATGGCTGCTGCAGGTCAACAAGGTGAAGATCAAGCGCTATTCGAAGGTGTTAAAGCCATCGGTATGGAAATGTGTCCTGCACTAGGTATCGCAATTCCAGTAGGTAAAGACTCATTGTCTATGCGTACCACTTGGAATGACGAAGGCGAAGACAAATCTGTCACTTCACCAATGTCAGGCGTGATCACAGCATTTGCACCTGTGACGGATGTTCGCAAAACATTGACACCTGAACTTAAAAATATCGAGTCTGTACTGGTACGTATTGATTTGTCTAAAGGTCAATTCCGTCTAGGCGGTTCGATCCTTGCTCAGGTTTATAAAGCAATTGGTTCTGTAACACCTGACGTAGACAGCTTCGATGACTTCAAAGCATTCTTTGCATTGGTTCAAGACTGGAACAACCGTGGTCTAATCAAGGCTTACCATGACATCGGTGATGGTGGTCTATTGGCAACTGTTGCAGAAATGATGTTTGCTTCACGCTTAGGTGCAGCACTTGAAGATCAATCGACTGCAAGCTTGTTTGCAGAAGAAATTGGTGCAGTGCTTCAAATCAGCAAAGCGGATTGGGCTGCATTAGAAGCTGAAGTTGCAGCGTCTTCATTGCGCGATGCAATTGCGGTTGTGGGTACTGTAAACGATACAGATACTTTAACTGTAAATGGTTTGAGCTTAGACCGTGCTGAATTACAGCAAGCTTGGACTGAAGTGTCGCATCAAATCCAACGTCTGCGTGACAACGTAGAAACTGCGGATCAAGAATATGCGTTGATTGCTGACAAATCACATGCAGGTTTAATTGCAAAACCAACATTTGATTTGAACGAGCCAATCGAAGCACCGTACATCAATGAACGCCGTCCAAACATGGTGATTCTGCGTGAACAAGGTGTAAATGGTCATGTAGAAATGGCTGCTGCATTCGATAAAGTCGGCTTCAACACTGTAGACGTACACATGAGCGACTTGCTTGCTGGCCGTATCAGTCTTGATGACTTTGAAGGTTTAGTGGCATGTGGCGGTTTCTCTTACGGTGACGTATTGGGCGCAGGCGGCGGTTGGGCTAAATCAGTATTATTCAATCCTAAACTTCGTGACCAATTTGAGAAATTCTTCAACCGTGATGAAACTTTCTCTCTAGGTATTTGTAACGGCTGTCAAATGCTGTCTCAGCTTGCACCACTCATTCCGGGTGCAGAAGCTTGGCCTCGTTTCCACCGCAATACTTCAGAGATGTTTGAAGCGCGTGCTGTAAACGTACGCGTTGAAAAATCAAATTCTGTATTGTTAGAAGGTATGGAAGGTTCGATTCTTCCTATCGCTGTTGCACATGGTGAAGGCCGTGTGGTTGCTAGCGCGGAAAACATTGCAGCATTGAATGCAGGTGATCAAGTGATCTTGCGTTATGTAGATAGCCAAGGCAACCCAACACAGCATTACCCAATGAACCCGAACGGTTCACCAGAAGCGATTTCAGGTGTAACGTCTAAAGACGGCCGTGCAACGATTATGATGCCGCACCCTGAACGTAACTTCCGTGCGATTCAGCACTCTTGGAAACCTGAAGATTGGGATCAAGACGGTGCTTGGTTACGTATGTTCCGTAATGCACGTAAATTTATTGGTTAATCTTAGATAGATGAATCATAGAAAAGAGCCGCCTTCGGGTGGCTTTTTTTATGGTTGAAATTTACCAAAAGATATATTAATTATTGTGAATGCTTATTTTTACACATATAATCGCTTTCGATTTTTAACCACCTACGGGTGGTTTTTTGTTGGTTTTTAAATTTTATTTCTCCCGCTGAACTTGGTTTAGATTTTGCTTTTATATTTGTGGAATCATGCTAGTGTGTATTTTATGCACAATAACTATGCAAGATAAAAGATAGCAAGATAAAAGAAAGATGGATAAGTAAACGAGTTCAGTATCAACACTCATGATGAGGTGATGACATGATTAAAACAGTGGAATATTCGGCAGTGGATAAGTCTGCGTTGCGTAGAAAGGGCTGGAAGCTTTTTGGTGGAGTGGTGTGTTTGCAGTTGGTGTTTTTAGTTTTGGGTTATGTTTTACAGATGTAATATTTGAACAATTGAAACCGCCGTGAGGCGGTTTTTTATGTAAACTAATGCATAATTAAAAAACTGCAAAAATTAATAATGAGCTTTAAACAATTTGTATTATTAAAAGATATAAAAATATTTTTACTTTTAGGCTTTATGTTTCCGTCAACATTGTTAAGTGGGTGCTTTCCTATTTTAAAAACGAAGCATCCGAAAATTAATATAACTGTTATCAATGAGCAAAATGAAAAGTTGGACGATGCAGAAGTATTTTTAAATCTTACAACATGGCAAGGCAAGTCTTTTACTGAATCTACATTAAAAAAAACACAGGACGGAATTGCTACATTTTCTGCAGAGAAAAGTTTGCAATTTATTCATATATTTCCAGCAAAATATAGTTGGTCGATTTGCGTTTATAAAAATGGATATAGTCAAAATAGTTTTGTGCCAAAAAGTTCAAATAATCGAACACAAAATTTAGGGTGTGTTGACATTTACAGCCGATAAATTGAGCTAAAGAGGCAACCATATAAATATACAAGCTAAAGCAACAGCGCTTTGATAGTTACGTTTTAGCTTATCGTATCTTGTGGCAATTCCTCTA